>JAGQXA010001039.1 GCA_020436865.1 Saprospiraceae bacterium
AAATCGCCCGGCTGCAGTTCGCGAAGCAGGCGCAGGTTAAGGGCTTTATCCTTGGAAAAACCCTGCCGCAGCCGGTAGCGGTGAAAGCGCTGGAATATCTGGTGGTCGGTATAGCAGGCCACCTTCAGGTCGAGGTCGACAAAGCCGGCGTGGATGGCCACAGGGATCGGGTGAAAATCGACCTTCGCTTCGAGATCTTCGAAGATCGCGTAGAAGCGCTCGATCTGTTTGGGATTGTCGGTGAAGAGGAAATTCTCAAGCCCGCCGCCGACATTGCCCTGCAGGTTCTCGATGAGCAGGGTGAAGTTCTTGTTGAAGGAAGGCTGCGGCCGGGCGGCGTAGGCGATCCGGTGGTCGAAGTTCAGCGGCTGTACGCTGTCGGTCAGACTGACCACGGCATGCCGCTCGATATCGGCGATGATCTCGCCGGGCTGGATGAAAGCCCGGTCGCGGATCACCTCCGCCAACTCGCTTTCGTCGAGCGACGAGAGGCTGTCGGCAAAGGCCATGGCCTTTTCGAAGCACAGCTGCAATTTGTCGAGTAATATCTGGAAATCTCTGACCCACACGACGGTCTGCGGAGGCAGCACCTGCAACATCGACACTTTCTGCTCCTGGTGGAAGCGCGTGTTGATGTTCGGAATGATCGACACCCGGGCGATGTTGCGGACCGACAGCTGCGTCGTCGGGTCGAAGGTGCGAATGCTCTCGACCTCGAGGTCGAACAATTCGATCCGGTACGGGTACTCGTTGCCGTAGGAGAAGATATCGACGATACCGCCGCGGATAGAGAACTGACCGGGTTCGAAGACAAAATCCTCCCGCTTGAAACCGTATTCCACCAACACCTCCATCAGAAAATCGAGGTCGATCTCCTCGCCGACTGCGATCTCGATGCGCGACCCCTTGATGACTTCGGGCGACACCACCTTTTCGAACAGAGCTTCCGGATAGGTGACGATCAGTTCGCCCTTATTGCTCCCTCCGGTGATGCGGTTGATGGTTTCGGTGCGTTCGAGCACATTGCCGCTGTTGAGGGCTTCGAAGTACATGGGGCGCTTGAACGAGTCGGGAAAAAAGCGCACCGGCTTGGGTTGCAGCAGATTGCCGAGGTTGTTTTGCAGGTAGGCGGCCTCCTCCTTGTCGTTGGCAACGAGCAGATGGGAGCCCCCTTGCTCCAGAAAAATGCCTGACAGCACCAGACTTTCGAGGGCGCCGGCCATGCCGAGCAGTTGCAGGCGGGCGTTCGGCCCTGTCTGCAGGGCTTGCAGCACTTTGAGTGTGCGCGGATCTTTGCGATACAGGTCGAGTAGGCGCTCGAGATTCTTCACTATGTTTGTAACAAGCTCTAATGAACAATGGCGCCAGTTCCATTTTTGCCACTTGCAACAAAAAGGAAAAGGCGCTTCATCACAGAGGAACAGCGCTGGAGGACTTAAGTTCTGTTATTTCTGCTGACTTTTCTTTTTCTCCTCCTCGCGTAGTTCCCGGCGCAGGATCTTTCCGACGTTCGTCTTGGGAAGTTCCTTGCGGAACTCCACATGCTTCGGCACTTTATAGCCGGTCATATTCTCCCGGCAAAAGCGGATGAGTTCTTCCACCGTCAGGCTTTTTTCCTTCTTGACGATGAACACCTTGACCACTTCTCCCGAATGCTGGTCGGGCACGCCGATGGCGGCCACTTCCAGTACTTTGGGGTGGGTGGCGATCACATCTTCCACTTCGTTCGGATACACGTTAAAGCCCGACACAAGGATCATGTCCTTCTTGCGGTCGACGATCTCGAAATAGCCGTCGGCGTGCATCTTGCCGATGTCGCCCGTGCAAAGCCAGCCATTGCGTATGGTCGCGGAGGTTTCTTCGGGGCGGTTGTAGTAGCCCTTCATGACCTGGGGTCCCTGCACCTGGATCTCTCCGACCTGATCGGGACCGAGCACATTGCCCTGGTTGTCGACGACCCGCACGTCGGTCGAAGGTACCGGCAGGCCGATCGTGCCGAGTTTCCCGGAGCCGTCGACCGGATTGCAACTCACTACCGGCGAGGCTTCCGTCATGCCGTAGCCTTCGGAAAGGGGGCAGCCCGTGACGATCTTCCATTGCTCGGCAACGGCCCGCTGCACGGCCATGCCGCCGCCTACCGAGATCTTGAGGCAGGAGTGATCGAGGGCCTTGAAGGTGTCGTTGTGGAGCAGGGCGTTGAAAAGCGTGTTGACCCCCGTCATCAGCGACGGCTGGTATTTCTTGAAGTCCTTGGAGACCGACTTGAGGTCGCGGGGGTTGACGATCAGCACATTGCGGATGCCTACGCTCATCAGCCCGAGGGCGTGTACCGTGAAGGCAAAAATATGGTACATGGGCAGCGGAGAAAGGGCGGTCTCTTTGCCTTCCTGCAGGAAGGGCAGCATGATCGATCGGATCTGCTGCATGTTCGACACCAGGTTGCGGTTGGTGAGCATGGCTCCTTTGGCCACGCCTGTGGTGCCTCCGGTGTACTGCAGAATGGCCACCTCGTCCGGACTGCCGTGCCGTTTTTCGAGGGAGAATTTTTTTCCCTGTTTCATGGCGTCCATGAAAGACACCGTGTTGGGTAGCTCGAACTTCGGCACCATGCGTTTGATCTTGCGGATGACAAAGTTGACCAGCGTACCCTTGATCGTGCCGAGCATCTCACCGATGCTGGTCACAATGATGGTCTTGATCTGGGTATGGCCGAGGATCTTTTCGAGATTGGCGGCAAAGTTCTCGCAGATTACGATGGCCTTGGCGCCCGAGTCGATGAACTGATGCTCCATCTCCCGGGGCGTGTAGAGCGGGTTGGTGTTGACGACCACGAGGCCGGCCCGCAGGGCGCCGAACAGAGCAATGGGATATTGCAGCAGGTTCGGCATCATGAGGGCGACCTTGTCGCCCGGTTCCAGGCCGCGCGTGCGCAGATAGGCGCCGAATTGGCGGGAGTACTTGTCGAGTTGATCGAAAGAAAGCTCTTTGTCCATGCAGACATAGGCCGTCTGCTTGCGGTACTTCTCAAAGGTCTCTTCGATCAGGGCAGCTACCGACGGATAGGCGTCGGGATCGATGTTGGCGGGAATTCCCTTCGGATAGTTCTTTAGCCAGGGGCGTTGTTCGCTCATAAGCCTAGATGTAGTTGTGGTGTTGCGAATTTACAAATTTTCGGACTTTGATCGCGCTTGCAATGGATATTCCAACTGCAGAGCGGTAGGATCGCCTACCGCCGCCCGCCCGCTCCGCGGAAATATTCTGAGCGGCAGGTAGTTGTCAAATTGACAAATTCGCCGTACCTTTGTCGGACTTTTGAAAAAACCTAAGGCTGGAAAGCTGATAAACGCGATACAAGATGAAAAGAACCTTCCAACCTTCCCGCAGAAAAAGAGTGAACAAGCACGGTTTTCGCGCGCGGATGAGCAGCAAGAACGGGCGTAAGGTGCTGGCCCGTCGTCGGGCAAAGGGGCGTCATAAGCTCACGGTTTCCGACGAAAAGCGCCTGAAGTAATCCGGCTTTCGGTCTCACTTGATACCGGAAGGCCCGTCCTTGGGATTCCGGCATCAAGTGACCGTGGCAGGAAGAGAGGTCCGAATGAGTATTTTCTTGGTCCGAATGAGTGTTTTCTTAGTCCGAATGCCATTCGGACCTACGGGGGGGTGCCTCTCAAGACCCATATCCCAAGTCTGACCACCGTCAGATATTATCTCCTCTTAATTTACGGAAGCGTTTTCTGGCCTCGACGGCGAAGGTACTGCCGGAGTAGTCGATGAATAAGGTCTCGTACAGCGACTTGGCCTTTTCGATGTCGTGCAATTGATTTTCGTAGAGTTCGGCCAATTCGAACAGAGCGTTGTCGGCGCGGATGCCGTCGGCATGTTCGTCGATAATGGCCTGCAGCATTTCGGCGGCCTTGGCGTATTCCCTTCGTTTTTTATAGATCTTGGCCTTGGCGTATAGCACGTCGTCTTGCAGGGCATGCTTTGGAAACTGGAACAGCAGGTCGTCGAGTTTCTCGAAGGCCTCGTCGAAGCGGTTCTGGAAGATGAGCAGATCGGCTTCGGCGTACATGGTCAGCGAAGCGGCGGTGGTATCCAGGCCGAGGTTATCCATGATGAAGATGGAGAGGTCGAGCGCATCGTTGGCGATCAGCTTCGAGGTGGAGGCTTTGAGCACATCGAACTGCGACTGGGCCCATTGGAAGTCGCCGAAGTAGTAAGAGAGCTTGGCGTTGCGGAAACGCGCCTCGTGTCCGAGAAGATCGTCGGCAAACGCTTTGTCGACCTGTGAATAGAGCAGGGTGGCATCCCAGCGTTCTCCCTGAATGAGGTAGAAATCGCCGAGGCTCAGTTTGGCGCGAGCCTGCACGTTGCGGTTGATCCCGGGGTAGGCGATCAATTCTTCGAGCAGCCGGATGGCCTTGGGGATATCGTTGAGGTAGAAAGCTTCCAGATCGGCCAGTTCGGCCACGATCTGGGCGGTCGTTTTATTGCGGCCGAATTCGTCGAGGAAGGAGAGGTACTCCTGTTCGAGTTGGCGGATCGACTCTTCGGAGTAATCATAGCCTGCGGTAAGTTGGATCTGCCGGCAGCGCAGGGCCTGCCGTTTGGCGTCGATATAGAAGCTCGAGATCACACCCTTTTCGGCGACGATATAGTCGTAGGCGTCGATGGCGTTGTCGTAGTCCTTGTCGTTAAAGGCGATCTCCGCCAGGTTGTACACCCGGCCGCCGTTCTCTTTCAATCGCCTGTCGAGGGCTTTGACCTGCCGAAGCGCATTGCCGTAATCCTTTCGCTGAATGAATACCCAGGTGAGCAGTTCGGGATAGTGTACGGCATCGCGATCGGTTTGGATGCGGTCGTAGAGCTGTGTTTGCAGTTCGGCCAGGTCGTCTTCCGACAAATAGCGCTGAAAGATGGCCTGGAGAGAACTCATGCGTCCCGGATTTTCATCGAGCGAGTTGAGGTAGTTCTCGATCATTTGCGGGGCCTCGTCGCCTTTGAGGCGGTAGAGATCGCCCAGATTATAGGCAAAGACCTGTTGGTCGTGCAACAACTGACCGCCCTTTTCATAGGTGGCGATGGCCAGGTCGTACTTGTTGAGTTGGGTGAAGGCCTGTGCCAGTTTGACGATCGACAGGCGATCGGGCGGCAGTTTATCGATGGCTTTCTCGTATTCCTGCCGGGCCTCTTCGTCGCGGATCTGTTGTTCGTACAGATTGCCCAGGGTGACATGCAGTTGAAGGCTTTGCGGAGCGCGTTTGAGCTCTTTGCGAATGGCGTCTTCGCTTTCCTCGTAGCGTTCGAGGGCGATCAGGCAATCGATATAGCGGTTGAAGTAGTAGTCGTTGTTCTGGTTGGCCTGGTACAGGCGCTGGTACAGGACGCCGGCTTTTTCGTACTCGCCGTCGGTATAGTACTGCTGGGCCAGGCGGGCGTCTTGCGCCGACAGGGAAAGCGAGCAGCACACCAGGGTCAGCAGGACGATCAATAAGCGCATGGGGAACAATTGAATTTTATCAAGATCTCGGTTGTGGCGGTTTGGGAAGTGCTCAAGGTATGGCTTGTTCCATACAAACGCAACAACCCGGTAAAAGTTGTTCGCGCGTTCCCGGGCGTTCAGCGGCAAAAGAAAAAGACCGGACGCTGGAGAGCATCCGGTCTTTTCGGGTTTTGCGCGAGGGCGGGGAAGCGCTACTCGAGCTTAAACTTCACCGGCAGGTTGAACTGCACGCGCACGGACCGGCCGCGTTGTTTTCCAGGCACCCACTTGGGCATCATGTTGACGACCCGCAGGGCTTCCTGTCCGCACTGAGCGCCGATGTCGCGAACGACCTGGGCGTCGGTGATCGACCCGTCCTTTTCGACGACGAAGGTGACCACGACGGTGCCTTCTACGCCGTTTTCGCGGGCGATGGCCGGATACTTAATGTTTTTGTAGATAAACTGCAGCATTTTTTCGGTAGCGCAGTTCTTGCGCTCGTCCTTGCTACTTTCGTCTTCGCAACCGGGGAAGCGCGGCATGTCTTCCACGACCTTAAAGATCTCTTCGACCTTCGGTTCCGGCGGCGGCGGCGGGGGTGGGGGTGGCGGTGGCGGAGTGTTGTCGATCGGTACATCGATGACCGTGTTCTCCTCGACGCTTTGGTCGACGAACTCGGGTTCGTCTTCCTCTTCGATCTCCTCTTCGGGCACTTCCTCGATCACGGGCGGAGGAGGCGGTGGCGGAGGAGGCGGTGGTTCGGCAGTACGGGGCGGCTCCATGATGATCTCATCTTCGAGTTCCAGGGCGTCGGCCGGGATGATAACCGATTCGTCGTAGCTCGTCCAGCTAAAGGCCAGGATCGTCAGACCGATGGCGGCAAGCAGACCGAAGTTGAAGAAGGTGCCGCTCATGCGGAACACATCGACCTCCGGGTACTTGTTGCGCAGGTCCAGCGGCGATTTCGCGCCATGACCCTCGTACTTTTGACCTAGATCCTTATTCTTCTGGCTAGCGTACATCGAGCGCACGAACAAAATGAGCCCGACGACCACTGCGATCACCCCAAGAAGCGCCAGCACCAGCATGCTACCGGATACTGAAATGTCCATATTCCTGAGTTTTAATGGTAAAAATTCCTAAAAATCCAAAAAGCGAGTAATGAACCGATAATATTAGCGATAATGTCCAATACTTCAAAATATCGATTGGGGAAAAAGGCGAACTGGATCGTTTCCATCGCAATCCCGAAGATCGCGCTGGCGGCGACGACCCCAAGGGGGCGGTCGATGCCGATCTTATGGGTTCCCCAAAGTAATAACCACGTCTGGATCCCGTAGGCGGTCAGATGGCCGAGTTTGTCCCAAGCCAGCAGGTCGCGCCAATCTTCGGGCACGCTTACCCCCGGCCCGGTGGACAGCCAGGCGATCACGCCGCTCCAAAGGAGGGCGGGCAACAACGGTTTCCAGTGGTGTCGGCTTTCCAACGTTACTCCAGATGCAGTAAGCAGGCTTTTTGGTGGGAGAGGTGTGAAAAAAAACTGATTTTTTTTATCCGACCAGTTCCTGATAAGCGGTGGAGTCGAGCAGATCGTTCAACTCATCCGGGTCGGAGACGGCCATTTTGATGATCCAGCCTTCGCCATAGGGGTCGGAATTGACCAGGCCCGGATTATCGCCTCCGGCTTCGCTGATGGCCTCGTTGAACTCCAGGATCACTCCGGAAACGGGCAAATAGAGGTCGGAAGTGGTCTTGACCGCTTCGACCGTCCCGAAAATGTCGTCTTTTCCCAGGGTTTCGCCCACTGTTTCTACCTCGACGTAGACCAGGTCGCCCAGCTCGCTCTGGGCAAAATCGGTGATACCCACATAGGCCGTTTTACCGTCGTTTTCCAACCGGAGCCATTCGTGCTCTTGGGTGTATTTCAGATTGGAAGGAAATTTCATGGATCGGGTTTTTATTTGATCGTTATTGAATTGGGCTCGCCTAGTCAGGCTGCCCAAAAATAAACGAAATTTTAAAACTGGAAGCGTTTCGGCCGTAAAAAGAAAAGAGCCGCCTCCGGGATGGGGGCGGCTCTTTTGGCGGTCGGGGCGGTCGTCAATTGATGCCCACTTCTTTGTTCTGGGCCAGAAACTCCCGTACCCAGTTGGTCGTGACCGACTTCGGGCGTTCCAGCGGCATGCCCAGTGCACGCGACCAGCACAAGGCGGCCATTACTCCCAATGCTCTGGAGACGCCGAACAGCACCGTATAGAAACTGTACTCGGTCATGCCGTAGTGAACGAGCAGAGCGCCGGAGTGAGCGTCGACATTGGGCCAGGGGTTTTTGACCTTTCCGAGGCCTTCGAGGATCGGGGGCACTACTTTGAAGACCTTCCAGACGACATTGACGATATCGTCGTCCTGGATATACTCTTCGGCAAAACGCTTCTGGGCCATGAAACGCGGATCGGGGCGGCGCAATACAGCATGGCCGTATCCCGGAATGACCTTCCCGGCAGCCAGGGTGCTGTTCACGTACTCGCTGATCTGCTCTTCGGTGGGTTTGGTGGTTCCCAGGGCATCGAGCATCTTGAAGATCCAGCCGATCACCTCCTGATTGGCCAGGCCGTGCAGCGGACCGGCCAGCGACCCCATGGCGCCGGCGTAGGAGAGGTAAGCGTCGCTGAGGGTCGAACTGATCAGGTGCGCCGTATGAGCGGAGGCATTGCCCCCTTCGTGGTCGGCGTGAATGGTCAGATAAAGCCGCATGAGGTTCTTGAAATCCGGATGGGGCATACCCAGCAAATGGGCGAAGTTGGCGGCCCAGTCGAGGGAGATATCCGGCGCCAGGTGTTGCCCTTGGTGGTAGGTGCGCCGGTAGAT
>JAGQXA010000342.1 GCA_020436865.1 Saprospiraceae bacterium
CATCTACATCGAGGGCGGCGGCGAGCTGACCACAGATATCCCGGATGAGGAGAAGAGAAAGGTGGAAGTGGTGTTTACGTTGGGGGATTAGAAAATTGGGTTATTGGTTGATTGGGAAATCCTAATCAACCAATAACCCAATTAACCCAATTAACCAATAACCCAATTAACCAATCAACTACCGAAGTCGTCGAACGCGATGTTCTCTTCGGGCACGCCTAGTTCGTCGAGCATTTTCATGACGGCCTGGAGCATGAGCGGCGGACCGCAGAGGTAGTATTCGATCTCTTCCGGTTCGGGGTGGCTCTTGAGGTAGTTGTCGAGCACCACCTGGTGGATGAAGCCTACGGGGCCGGTCCAGTTGTCTTCCGGCAGCGGTTCCGAGAGGGCGATGTGGTACTTGAAGTTATCGAAATCCTTCTCGATCTCGCGGAAGTCGTTGGTGTAGAACAGTTCGCGGGAAGAACGGCCGCCGTACCAGTAAGACACCGTGCGGTCTTTGGTCTTCAAGGTGTGGAAGAGGTGGAAGATATGTGAACGCAGCGGGGCCATGCCGGCGCCGCCGCCGATGTAGACCATCTCGCGCTTGGTCGGCTTGATAAAGAATTCACCGTACGGGCCGGAGATCGTCACCTTGTCGCCCGGCTTGCGCGAGAACACGAAAGAGGAGCAGATACCCGGGTTGACGGCCATCCAGTTGTTGTTCTTGCGGTCCCAGGGCGGCGTGGCGATCCGGATGTTGAGCATCACGATATTGCCTTCGGCCGGGTGGTTAGCCATGGAGTAAGCCCGGAAAATCGGCTCGTCGTTCTTCATTTTCAGGCTCCACATGTTGAACTTGTCCCACTCCGGGCGGAACTCGTCGGGCTGACGGCCCATACGCGGGTGAGCGGTAATATCGATGTCTTTGAAGTCGACATCGATGACCGGCACGTCGATCTGGATGTATCCGCCCGATTCGAAATCGAGGTTTTCCCCTTCCGGCAGGCGCACGACGAATTCCTTGATAAAGGTCGCCACGTTGTAGTTCGACACCACTTCGCACTCCCATTTTTTGATGCCGAAGATCTCTTCCGGCACGCGGATCTGCATGTCCTGGCGAACTTTGACCTGGCAGGCCAGTCGCTTGTGTTCGGCCACTTCGCGGCGCGTCAAATGGTTCAGCTCGGTGGGCAGCACGTCGCCGCCGCCATCGTCGACATGGCATTCGCACATGGCGCAGGTTCCGCCGCCGCCGCAGGCGGAGGGCAGGAAAATGTTCTGATCGCCGAGGGCCGTCAATAGGGAGGAACCCGGCTTGACGAGGAGCGGATTCTCTTGGTCGCCGTTGATCACGATCTTGACGTCGCCTTGCGGGACCAGCCGCTTGCGGGCGGCGGTCAGCATGAGCGACAGGGCCAGGATGACCGTGCTAAACACCACTACTGCGAAAACGATAGTAATCATCTTGATATAGCTCTTTAGTAATATCGATCAAATTGTTCTTCAGACCTACTTGGCGCCGGTCAGGGCTGCCGGGTCGATACCCATCAGGCTCATGAAGGCGATACCCATCAGACCTGTGAGGATGAAGGCCATACCCAGGCCCCGTAAGGCGGGCGGCACGTTGGAGTACCGGATCTTCTCTCGGATAGCGGCGATAGCGATAATGGCCAGGAACCAGCCGAAGCCGCCTCCCAGGCCGAAGGCCACGCTTTCGCTGAAGTTGTACTCGCGCGACACCATGAACAGCGAGCCACCCAGAATGGCGCAGTTCACCGTGATGAGCGGCAGAAAGATACCCAGGGCGGCATAGAGCCCCGGCGAGAATTTCTCGATGACCATTTCCACCAACTGTACCATCGAAGCGATCACCGCGATGAACAGGATGAAGCGCAGGAAGGTCAGGTCCATCTTGAAAATGCCCGTCTCCCCCAGCAGGTATTCGTTGATGATCCAGTTGATCGGCATGGTGATGCCCAATACGAAGATCACCGCGAGGCCGAGCCCAAAGGCCGTTTTTACCGATTTGGATACGGCCAGGTACGAGCACATGCCCAGGAAGTAAGCCAACACCATATTGTCGATGAAGGCCGATTTGATGAATATGTTGATGAAATCCATGTTCTGAAGATTAATTTTGGTGAATACTCACACTCACTCTCACACTCAAACTCACTCTCCCTTAAGATACATCCACGAGTTTGCTGTTATAGCTACGCTGTATCCAGATGATGATCCCGATGACGAACATGGCCGCTGCCGGCAAGACCATCAGGTTGTTGTTGGTATACCAACCGAAGAGCACGCTTTCCTGGGTATTGATCCAGTACTCGGCCGTTGGCCCGATGATCTTCATTTCCACAGGGCTGCCGGCGAAGAGCGAGCCCTTGCCGAAGAGTTCGCGCACGACGCCGACCATGATCAGGATGGCGCCGTAGCCCAGACCGTTGCCGAGGCCGTCGAGGAACGAACGCCAGGGCTTATTGGCCATGGCGAAAGCTTCGAGGCGCCCCATCACGATGCAATTGGTGATGATCAGACCGATATAGACCGAAAGCTGCTTGTAGATCGGATAGTTCATGTACCGCAACGTCAGCTCGACCACCGTTACCAGCGCGGCGATGACCACCAGCTGTACGATCATGCGCACCTGCTTGGGGATCATGGTGCGGATGAGCGAAGTGAACAGGCTCGAAAAAGCCGTGACCAGCGTCACTGCCACCGCCATAACCACCGAAGGGTAGACCAGCGAAGTGACGGCCAGGGCCGAGCAGATGCCGAGCACCTGTACGGTGATCGGGTTATTATCGTTGAGCGGGTCGGTGAGCAACTTGCGCTCTTTCTTCCCGAACAAAGGTTCCTTGGTGGTTTCTTTAACCGCAGTCGTTTCTGCCATGATGCTTTATTATTTGATGCGATAAACAGAAATTCATTCTACCAGCAGACCCTGCTGGGTGGCGCCTTCGCCCCGCAATTCTTTGATGTAGGGCATGTAGTACTTGATGCCGCGGTACAGCATCTCCGTCACCCCGTTGGAGGTGACCGTCGCTCCGGAAATGGCGTCGACCTGATGGGGATTGCCCTTTTCGGCGCCGCCTTTCTTGACCAGGACGGACACGTATTCGCCTTCGGAATCGTAGATCTTCTTCCCGATGAATTGGCGGCCCCAAGAGGCATTGTCCTTGATCTCGGCGCCGAGGCCGGGCGTTTCAGCCTTATGATCAAAGGCTACGCCGGCGATGGTGTTCAGGTCGCTTTCCAGGGCGATATTGCCCCAGATCTCATCCCACAGGCCGTTGCCGCGAACCGAGACGATATAGTCGGTCTGGCCGTCATTCGAGTAGATGAACAAGGGCAACCTCCGTTCGGCTTCCGGTTTCTTGCGTTCTTTGGCCATGTCGACATCTTCGGCCATGACGCCATCCAGTTCGTTGCCTTCCATGTCGACGACCTTCTGTTCGACCTTCTCGTTGAAGATGTCGAGCACTTCCTGATCGTCGAGATCCTTGACGGTCTTGCCGTCGGGCAGGTTGTTCTCGACTGCCGCCAGGATGGCGCGCTTGTTAAAGATCTCCTCATTGATCGCGGCCTGCTCTTTGGTCACCTCGCGAATGCCGGTGAGCAATACCGCTACCAGGCTGGTCAGGATGAGGATGAATACGACGATATATCTGGTGCTGTCCACTGGGCACTGATTTTTTTGGTAAACAATTAAGCGACTGCCTTCGCCCGTTTGGCGCGGCGGCTCATGTTGGCTTGCAGGACGTAGTGATCGATCAGGGGAGCGAACACGTTCATGAACAGGATGGCCAGCATCCAACCCTCCGGATAGGCCGGGTTGATCACGCGAATGATCATACCGATCATACCGGCCAGGAATCCGTAGATCAATTTACCCCGCGGCGTCGATGCGGCCGTTACCGGATCGGTAGCCATAAAGGCCATCGCGAAGAAAAAGCTCCCCATGTAGAACTGGTACAGCCAGGGCACTTCCATGAAGGGCGTGGCGCCCCAGGCATTGAAACCCATGGCCGTGACGATTGCGCCGATCAGCATGCTCAGCATGATGCGCCAGCTGGCCACGCCCGTCACGATCAGGTACAGCGCGCCGGCGATGATCAACGGCTTGCTGGTTTCACCGATCGAACCGGGGATCACGCCCCAGAGCATCTGGCTGTTGGTATAGCTTTCCGTAACGGCCTGCCAGCCGCCTTTGGCAGCGAGGGCCAGCGGAGTAGCGCCGGAGTAGCCGTCGATAGCGGCCAGGCCGCCGTCGCCGAACTGTGCCCAGCCGAACGCGCCGAACAGGCTGTCGAACAAGCCGTGAGCCCAGCCGTACATCGCGCCCTGATACACTCCGTCGATCTTTTCAATGCCCGAAACCCACACTTCGTCGCCGGAGATCGTGGTCGGATAGGCGAAGAAGACAAACACCCGGGCAAGCAGGGC
>JAGQXA010000343.1 GCA_020436865.1 Saprospiraceae bacterium
CCGTCGGCCGCGCCGGTCAGCGGGTCGAGGGAGGCAATGCCGTTGAACCATTGCTGCCCGATCCAAAAACCGAGGAACAGAAAGGCCGGCAGCCGGAAGGGGAAGACCAGGAAGAGCAGTTTGACGCGCGACCGGGGAAACATGACGAGATAGGCGCCCATCACGGCGGAAATGGCCCCGCTGGCGCCAACCATCGGAATGGCGTCGTTGCAGGCCACCATGCCGCCTTCGCAGGGTACTCCGTTGCCGCAGGGGCTGCAACAGAACTCGGCAGCCCCGTCGCCGGCGAAATAGATGTGCGTCAGAACGGCCGCCAGGCCGCCCAGCAGATAAAACCCGAGAAAGCGCATGTTGCCGACGGTGGCCTCGATGTTGTCTGCAAAAACCCACAGGAAGAGCATATTGCCGATCAGATGCATCCAGCCGCCGTGCAGGAACATGCTGGTCAGGAGCGTGTAGAAGTCCCTTCCGGAGGCGATGTTGGAGGGGATCGTTCCGAAGCTGCAGATCAACTCGTCGGAAAACTGGATCTGGATCAGATAGATGCCGAGGTTCAGAAGAATGAACCCGTAGCTGAATAGCGGAAAATGTCCGCCCTTGACCTGATCATCGCCGATCGGAAAGAGCATAGCTGGATTTTCGCAGGGTGAACGAAAAGGGATCGATTTTTTATCCCCACTACCGCCGGCAAGGTAAGTAAATTCCCAAACACGCTCTTACTTGCCGGTTGCGACGATCCGTTTGTGAAGTACTCTTCCCGGGAGTTGAAGTTGCAGCAGGTACAAGCCTCCGGGCATTCCGGAAAGAACGAACTCCATTCGCGGGAAGTTGGGATCGGCCACCTTGTCCAGCAAGCAACGCCCATCGGCGCCAAGTAATCTAACCTGCCGGACCGACCATTCGGCCGGCCATTCGACGGTCAGTTCGTCGGTAGCGGGCACTGGATAGGCGTGGATCGCCTTTTCCGAAAGGCGCTCGCCGGCACTGTTGGCCGCGCTTAGTTCGATCAGGTCGAAAAGCGGGTACGGACTCGGTTGCGACGGACCACCGGTCAAGCCGCCGCTGAGGACGATAGCGGCCATCTCGTTGGCGCCCAGGGGGAAGTCGCCCTGCACGGAAAGGAAGGTCCACTCGTCGGCCGTGGTCGTATCGCCCTGCAGGGTGCTGATCTGTCCGAGTTCATCGATCTTGCCCAGGTAAATACCGGCGGTGATCGGGGTCTCGTTCTTGACCCATCCGGTCAGTAAGTACGATTGTCCGGGCTCGATGCCGTCGAGCACCTGATACACGTAGCCCGGGAAACAGCTCTTGACGTTGCCGGCAGGCAGCGACAGGCTCCAGGCGCCACCGCCCGGCGGCGCTTCTTCGACGAGTTGGGCCTGGCTACATTGGTCGGTCCAGTGCTCGAACGAGGGGGCGCCCCCATCTTCGAAACTGCCGTTCAGCAATTGACCGAAAAGGACTGGAGTGCAAAGTGTCTGGAGGAGAAGTAGCAGCATGGTTTTCATAAACAGAGATTTTTGGGTAGCCGGCCTTATGTACTGCCGGCGACCCGGTTAGCAGAAAATGGGCAAAAACCAGCAGCTTTCCGTTAAAGTGGACGAGCGGAGGGGCACGAAAGGTTGGGCTATTTCTGTAAATAGTAGCGAAAATAGGCGCATTCCTTGATGATATTCTTGAAGAATGTCTCGGCGTTCGAGCCCTCCGGCAGTTGGTTGTAGGTCGTTTTCAGCCGCTCGAAGTTCGTCGAGAATTCCACGGGTATGTCGGGGATCCGGTTGCAACAGGGCGGCGGCTGGTAGATGTCGCTCATGTAGTACATCAAGTGTTCACATTTGGCCGCCATGTAGGTAGCCTGGGCTTTGAGCAGTTCTCCCTTGGCGTTCTGCCGGGCCTTTTCGAAGTAATACATGGCCCGCGACACGTCGAAATTCTCCCGGTTGCCATAGGGGGCGCCGGGTTGGGGCAGCACCTCGTTCGGCCCGGCCAGCGGCCAGGACGAACCCGACCGGAAGTAGTCCATGGCATTCCAGGAATGCCCGAAGTAGGTCATGTTGTAAAGGGCCACGCCGATGCGGTAGTAGTGCCGGGCATTGTTTTCGAGATCGCTGCGGGTCTTGTACTCGAGGTCGAGCAGTTCTTCGATCAGTTGGCCCCGGTTGAACAAGTCGATCGAATCTTTGGAATGGGGGCAACTGATGCAATCGACCACCGTAGCCCGGAAGGGATCGAAGCGCCCGAATTCGTCCCAGCGCGTGCGGGGGATCTCCTTCATCGATTCGAGGGCGGCTTCGAGTTGGTAGTCTCGCAGGTAGTTGACGGCCTTCATGTCCCACAGGGCATTGGTCATGTCGTTGCCCTTTCGGTCTTGCAGCAGCAATCGCTCGAGCGAGGTTTGGTTGGGGTCGATCGCTATTTTAAGCAGGTCTTCGATGATCTCTTCGCGCGGATTCATGCGAAGGTCTTCGAGCCCGTACTGGCTGCGGAAGGCCTTGCCCGGCCGGCCGTATTCCCGGTACAGGGAGGTGAACTTGTCGCGCAGGAAATCGGGAAAATCGGGATAGGCCTTGAACCACTTGTTGTTCTTGCGGATCTCGTAGGCCAGTTCTTCGATCGAGTCGTTCAGCCGGTCGAAGGAGTAGATCTGCTGCGCCAGAGTAAATACCTGCAGCTGTTCCTGGAGTTGTTTGTTCTGGATCTCGGGTCTTACTTCGCGGAAGGTCTTTCCGGCAGCATAGAAATCGCCGGCCAGCAGTTCGAGGTAGCCTTCTGCCAGGTGCCAGAATTCGGGGCGGGCCACCCGTTGCTCTTCTCGCAAGCGCCGGGCAAATTTTTGCAGGGTGATGACGTAGTCGCCGGCAAATGGACGGGGGCGTTGGTAGTACCGCTTGTTCTCGCTGCGGCGGTTATTGAATTCGATGCCCAGAAGGTCTTTTTCCAGTTCGCGGATCTCCTTGACCAGCAGCAGTTCGAGGTTGGGATGTTTGGGATCGAGTTCGTAAATGAGCTCCATTTCCTCCACGGCCTTGCTGTCGGTGGCTTTGGCGCGCAAGGTATAGAGGGTGATGCGTTCGGAATCGTCTTTGCAGAGCAACAGGCATTTTTCCCAATCCTCGTCGGTCTTCAGGTAGAAGCTGCGGTAGGCCGACACCTGCCGGCTCGGGCAGTGCTCGAAGATCTGGGAATAGAGGTAGGACGCTTCTACATATTCGCCCTTGGCGCGCAGGGCGCCGGCACGATGTCCGAGCAGCCAATAGTAGATGAGGCTGGGGCGTCCCTCGAAGGTGGTTATGTCGATCTTGGGGATCAGGAAATCGTAGAGTTCGAGCGCGCGATCGTACAGCCCGGCGTAATGGGCCAGCCGTACGATCTGGTAGGCATAGCGCAACCGGAGGTAGTGCGATGAGGTATTGCGAAAGAGCAGCAGTCCGCCGTCGATCAGTTCTTCCATGGCCGCTACATTGCGCTTGGGCTGTTCCCAGGCGGAGGCCGGTTCTACCACATGCGGCTCGCAGCTTTTGGCAAAGATCAGGTAATCGACCGTCTCCAGGCATTTATTGCGCTGAAGATAGCGGGCGAAGGTGTTGCCCTGCAGGCGAAAAGGCACGGGCATGTTCTTGCTGAGCAAGGCCGTACGGAACAACTCCAGGTCTTCGCGGGTCGACTGATAGATAAAGAAGTGGGCGTCGGCCGGCAGAGCGCCTTGGCAGACCTTTTCGACCCATTCTTCGATATTGCTGCGCTCCTTGCGTTCTTCCACGGTGGCAAAGTACTCACGGTATACTTCCCCGAAATCGACCAGAAAGGGAAAATTGGGATTGGCCTGATCGACGATCCGGGCATTGAGGAACGAATAGCCGCTAAACCCGTAATCCTGCCAGCCGCAGGCATCGGAAACGGGCGCCGGCAGCAGGGCGGCGGCCCAGAACAGCAGGAGGCAGCGGAACCGGCGAACGAAGGTGCGGTCAGGGTTCTTCGAAAAGGCGGGCGATCTGCGGGAGCAATCCATGCGGATATCGGTTTACGAGTGTAGTGTCGAGGTGGTACAGGGCGATCGTGCGGTCTTCCGGCCGCAGGCGGCGGTGCAACAGCCGGGCCGCGGCTTGCAGGGTGTCGACCTCCACTGCTTCCAGCCGCAGGCGGTCGTCGCGGTACAAGTAATAGCCCTCAAGATAGGTACTTTTTCGCACCTGATACCAGGGCGGTTGCAGGGCCAGAAAGCGGCTGGTGTCGCTCAGGTGGGCCGGCGAAAGTGGATGGATCAGGCGGATCATCCGGCCTTCCCGAAAGAGCACGCCCCAGGAGAAGGC
>JAGQXA010000344.1 GCA_020436865.1 Saprospiraceae bacterium
CACTCGCGGGCCGAAGCCGTCAGAAAGGCCCTAAAGGATCGCCTCATCTGAATCACTTTTACCCCATCTGCGCGATTTACCGGCATGGCCGTTGCTCCTACCTTTGGGAACCGTTACCGATCCTGTGTAACCCCTTTGTTCCACTTAAACGACCTTTACATGAAACCTTTTTCCTTTTTCCTGCTCTTGTCCTTGCTCGCCCTGATCGCCTGCAACAAAGAAGACGACACGCCGGAGCCCAGTCCGGGCAACTGCATCGTCCAGTACACCTACAACGGAGTGGAAACCACCGATGTGGTCATTGCCTGCACCTACCTTGACGGTACGCTCAATGTCGGCGCCACCGGCGTCGACGACAGCCAGATCCAGATCGATCCGATCACCGCTCCCGGCACCTTTTCCAGCCTCAACAACGACCCCATGGTCTTTGTCGCCATCAAGCTCGACGACGGTACTCAGGTCTTCGGCGTCGACGTGACGGTCAAGGTCGAAAAGCTCACCGCGACCGAGTCATCCGGCACCTTCAGCGGGGAGTTCGCCGATTTTGCCGGCGGTATGTACACCATTACGGGCGGGAAGTTTGAGGCGGCGTATTAGGCCGTCTTCCGATAATTCCACACTGCCAGCAACAACGTACCCCCGGCAAAGGCCAGCACGGTGAAGAACTGCCGCTGAATGTCGGCAAAGCTGCTGCCCTTGAGTAGGACCAGGCGGATCACCTCCACGAAGTAGGCGATCGGGTTGAAACGGGTGAGTTGCTGGGCCCAGGGCGGCATGCTCTCGATGGGCGTGAACAGACCGCTCATCAGGATGAAGATCACCAGCAGGAACCAGGTGATGAACATCGACTGTTGCTGCGTTTCGGTGACGGTGGAGATGAGCAGGCCGATGCCGAGCACCAACAACAGGTATACGGCGGCGAAGCCGAAGATCAGTCCCAGGCTGCCCACGATCGGAATGTGAAACACCAGCTTGCCAATGATCAGCCCCAACCCCAGGTCGACCAGTGCGATGATCCAGAAGGGCAGTAACTTGCCGACGATGAACTGGTATTTGCGGATGGGCGACACGTTGATCTGCTCGATGGTGCCGATCTCCTTTTCCTTGACGATGTTCATGCCCGACAGGAAGCCGCCGATCATAGTGATCAGCAACACCAGGATGCCGGGCACCATGAAGGTGTCGTAGTCGAGTCCGGGATTGAACCAGTTGGAATAGGTGATGTCGATCGGGCGGGGCGTTGCCCCGGCTGGCGGAAGATTCAGGCGGGGCAGCCATTCGACGAGGATGTCCTGGTTGAAATCCAGCACGATGGCCTGGGCGTACTGCTGCGCCAATCCGGCCTTGGCGCCGTTGATGGCGTCGATGCTCAGCTGTAGCTGGGCGTGCTGGTCGCGCAGGAGATCGCGTTCGAAGTACGGGGGTATTTCCAGAAAAAGATCGGCTTCGCCGCGCTCAATGGCATCGATCGCAGGGGCTTTGTGGTCGCTGATCGCCACGATGCGGAAGTGGTCGGAGGCCTCGAACTGCGAGATCAGTTGCCGCGAAAAGCCCGATGCATCGCGGTCGACCACCTGCAGGTTGATGTTGCGCACCTCGTAGTCGGCTGCGTGCGGCAGAATAAGCAGTTGCACGAAGGGCATGAGGAAGAGGATGGGCAGCATCGTGCGGTGCCGGAAGATCTGCCGGAATTCTTTCTGGACGATGAAGAGGATGGTGCGCATGAGTGTGTTTTTTCTCCGGATGCTATCCGGACTTACGATAGTCGGATGTTGAAATTCCGGACGCTGGCCCCGAGCAAGAACAGGGTCATGCCCACGAGCACCAGCGTTTCCTTCCAAACGAAGGCGAGGCCGACGCCTTTCAGCATGATGTCTTTCACGATGATGATGAACCAGCGGGCCGGGATGATGTTGCTCAACACCTGCAGCGGCTTCGGCATGCTCTCGACCGGAAAGATAAAGCCCGACAGCAGGATGGTCGGCAACATCAGCCCCATCAGCGAGATCAGCAAGGCCACTTGCTGACTACTGGTGCGGGTCGAGATCAGAATGCCCAGCGCCAGGGAAGTCAGCACGAAGAGCAGACATTCGGCCAGCAACAACCAAAAACTGCCGCGAATGGGCATGTGGAATACATAGGTGGCCAGCAGGAGGATCATGCCCGTGTTGACCAGGGCCAGGGCGATGTAGGGCACCACTTTCCCAACCACGATCAGGAAGGGCTTTAGAGGGGAGACCAGCAGCACTTCCATCGTGCCCAGTTCCTTTTCGCGGGTGATGGCGATGGAGGTCATCATGGCCGACACCAGCATGAGGATGACCGTCATGACGCCCGGCACGAACATGAACACGCTTTTGAGTTCTTCGTTGTAGAGCATCTTTACCTCGGTGCGGACGCTCATCGGCAAGGCCTGTTCGCCCAGCTGTTCGCGTTCGTAACCGCGCACGATGGCCGTGGCGTATCCGATCAGGGTCGTGGCCGTATTGGGGTCGGTGGCGTCGGCGACCAGTTGCAGTTGCGCGTTTTCCTGCCGGAAGAACTTCCGCTGAAAATCGGGCGGAAAGAGTACCGCCAGTTTGATCCCGCCTTTCCGGAAGGCGTCTTCCACTTCCGCGGCTGAGGACAACTTCTTGTCGAGCCGGAAAAAGCCCGAGGCCAGCAGCCGGTCGGTCAGTTCGTGGGTGACGGGATCTTCCGACTGGTCGACCAGCGCGATACGGGCGTCGTTGAGCTCGTTGGTGATCGCGAAGCCGAATAGGATCACCTGTACCACGGGCATGCCGAGCAGGATGATCAGCGTGCGCGTGTCGCGCAGGATGTGGAAGGTTTCCTTTTTGACGAAGGCGAAGAAGGTTCTCATCCGGCAGTATTTTGATCGGTGAAACGCTGTCCGCGCACGAGGCGCACAAATACGTCGTCCATACTATCGGCCTCGAACTGCCGCTTCAGTCCGCCAGGCGAGTCGAGCGCGGCAACGCGGCCGTCGACCATAATGGAAATGCGGTCGCAGTACTCGGCTTCATCCATGTAGTGGGTCGTCACGAACACGGTCATGCCGCGCTCGGCCACCCGGTAGATCATTTCCCAGAACTGCCGGCGGGTGATGGGGTCGACCCCCCCCGTAGGCTCGTCGAGAAAAACGATGCGCGGATCGTGCAGAATGGCCACCGAAAAGGCCAGTTTTTGTTTCCAGCCCAGGGGCAGCGAGTCCACGAGTTTATCGACGACGTCTTCCAGGTGGAGTTCGTCGACGAGTTGTTCTGTTTTTCGGCGGATCGCAGGCATCGAGAGCCCGTAGATGCCGCCGAAGAAGCGGATGTTCTCCCGCACGCTCAGGTCGGCATAGAGCGAAAACTTCTGGCTCATATAGCCGATGTGGCGCTTGATCTGTTCGGCCTG
>JAGQXA010000345.1 GCA_020436865.1 Saprospiraceae bacterium
ACCGGCGAGGAGGTGCAGGAAACGACGGGCATACTGGGCGATCACTACCGCCTGGAAAAATGGGAGAATGCCGCCGGCGACGAGTGGCGCTACACTTATGATTCCGACGGTCATCTGACCAAACTCGATCGGTCATGCGCGAATCAAGCCGATTGCTACTCGCAAACCTATACCTGGGCCGACGGTAACCTGCTTTCCATCCTGCGTCAGCGCGCCAATGGCGAGCAGGTCAGCTGGACCTACTCCTACGATCCGGCGGAAAACGTGGAGGGCATTTTCTACTTCGCCGTCGACGGTCCGGAGCATATCGGCTTCAGCGTGTACGGTTGGAACCTCTACGGTCGGCCGCCGCGTAACCTGGTGGCTTCTGAAGTGCGCACGGATCCGGATCAGTCGACCCACCGCTGGGACCTCAGCTATACCTTCAGCGCCGAAGGTTATGTGAACAAGCGGACGCTGCTGCCGTCGCCGGGTGGACAGGCCATCGTGCAAAAGCTCGACTACGATTGCGAGTACGTGGAAGAATAGTCGGCAGCGAAGACCTTACAACTGCCGGTAGATCTCGAGCGTTCGCGCGGCCATGGCTTCTTTCGTAAAAAGGGCCAGGCGTTTGTGCGCCCCCGCGAGTAAGCGCTCGCGCAGCGACGGCTCGCTCAGAAGCCGTTCGACCTGTGCGGCCAACTGCGGGGCATCGCCCACCGGCGCCAGCAAACCGCTGACGCCCTCCTCCACCATCTCCGGGATGCCGCCGGCAGCGGTGGCCACCACGGGTACGCCGCAGGCAAAGGCGTCGAGTACGGTAGTGCCCAGGCCCTCCGTTTTGCTGGTGAACAGCAGCAGGTCGATCTCCGGCAGGATGCGGGGGATGTCGTTGCGAAAACCGGTCAGCACGATTTGATCGACCAGGCCCTTTTCCCGAATGTATGCCCGGATCGAGTTTTCTTCGCCCCCATCGCCTCCGATGATCAGAAAAGAAGCCCGGTGGCCTTTATTCACGAGGATCTCCACCGTATCGACAAAGGTGAAATAGTCTTTGTGCGGCGCAATGGCCGCCACATTGGCGATAATGGGCCGATCGGCGTGCAGTTGGTACTGCTTTCGCAAAATGCCGGAGGCGCCATAGCGGAAACGCTCGGGATCGATCCCGCTATGTACGACGGCCAGCCGCTCCGGTCTCCGGATGGCAGGAAGAACGATCTGCCGGATGGCCTCCGACACGCAGAGGATCTTCTTCACCTGCGGATGGTCGTATTTCCAGCGCGAAAGAGCATTGCCGCCGATCGAAAAATCCACGCGCCGGCTCAGCACGATCGGTATGCGGTTGCCGAACAGGCTGGCCGCCAGGCAGGCAAAGGTGTGGGCGTGGCTGTCGTGTACGTGGACGAGATCGGCGCCTATCGACCGGCAAATGCGAGCCACAGCCCGGGCCGCCAGCGGATTGACGGAAAAGCCTTTCCGGTAGGTCGAGTGCTCCCATCGTCGCTCGTGGCAGCGGGCCGCGAGTGCCGACCCACGGGCGCACAGCACGTGCTGTTGCAGCCCTTTGGCCGACAGCTCCTCCACGAGGTAGGCGAGCTGCTGCTCACCTCCCCGCCAACTGAGCGCGGATGACAGGTGAAGGAGGGTCATGGGTTAGATGAAAGATGAAAGTAGAAAGATAAAAGAATCCTTCGATATCGGTCGGATCGCGGATAGCGATCCGACCGAATCTCTTTTATCTTTCTACTTTCATCTTTTTACTGATCAACCTGTACCTGCGCCATACCAGATACCCATTGCGCCAGGCGATCGTCCAGCCGGCGCGGCCATCGAGGAAGGCGCGTTTGAGCAGCAGGGTGCGTAGGAAGCGGGCAGGCGGGGAGAGCCAGGGTTTCCAGAAGGGCACCTTTTTGCCGGAGGCGAGCAGTTCTTCCGCAGCCAGTTGGGCGTAGCGCTCGATCCGTGCCCAGTGTTCGCCGGAGGTTCGGTAGGAGTAGTGGTACAGGCGCCCGGCGAGGCGTTCGATCACCGGCGGCCGGTCGAAGCGGAGGGTTTCGTGCACGTAGTCGCCCGTCCATTCGGTCGTGCGGCGGTCGAAGAGGCGTACTTTCCAGTCGGGATACCAACCGCTGTGGCGGATCCACCGCCCGCAGTAATTGGTGAGTCGATCGAGCGAGTAGGCGTGGCCGGGCTGAAGTTGCAGCTTCCGCAGGTTTTCTTCCAGTTCTTCCGACAGCACTTCGTCGGCGTCGACGGAGAGGATCCAATCGTGGCGGGCCTGG
>JAGQXA010000346.1 GCA_020436865.1 Saprospiraceae bacterium
CATGAGCAGGAAACGGCGCATAACCCTTTTGACCCTGGCAATCTTGCTCCTGCTGGCGTTGATCCTGCCGCCCATGCTGGGGCCGGGTCGTCAGTTGGCCCGTTGTGCCGATCAACTGACGACCTATGTCGCGGAGACCGAGGCGGAGGCCCGGGCGTTTCATGAGCACCCGGCCGTACAAACGCTGATCGACGCCGGAGGATCGCTACAAGCAGCCGCTTCCGCCGAGCTGCTCGATCTGCTCGAACAACAGCAGCGCCCGAACTTCCACTACTGCCTGTACCGGGAAACGGAGCTTCGGTTCTGGTCCAGCCAACTGGTTCTGCCCGACGAAGGACAAGTTGCCGACTGGAAGGATCGCAGCGAAAGCAACTGGGTCGACAGCCTTTCCAACGGCTACTACCTGGTGTTGTCGCATACCCTTCCCGCCGGGGCCGAATTGCGGGCCTACTCCCTGATCCCTCTGTATTTCCGATTCCAACTGGAAGAACAGTTTCCTGCGCAGCAGTTTCCGGCAGCGGCAGGCGTTTCCGGTGAGGTCGGTTTTTCGTTGGCCCCGACCGGGTACCCGGTGCATACGGCCGCGGGAACTACGGCCTGTTACCTTTTCACCCTGACCGGCGGCGCCACCCCCGCCCAGCAAACCCTGTTGCTTTTCCTCTATCTGCTGATCTGTATCGCCCTCGGCTATCTGCTCAACGATCTGGCCATCCAGTTTTCCCGACGGTACGGGCCCTGGACGGGTGCGCTGTTCCTGCTATGTACCGTGGGCGTGATCCGGTACCTGAGCATTTATCTCGACCTGACCGGCACTTTCTACGGGCTGCCGATCTTCTCGCGCACCTTCAGTACGCCGGTGCTGAATTACTCATTGGGCGACCTGCTGATCAATATCGTCCTACTGCTGTGGTTCATGATCTTCGTGCACCGGGAGTTTGCCATCCTGCAGTTTCCCCGTATGCGGCTATGGGTGCGCCTGGCGCTGAGTACGACCAACTATCTGGCCATTCTCATGAGCATTCTGGTGATCATCGGGGCTTTCCGCAACCTGGTGCTTAACTCGGGGATCACTTTCGATTTCGACAATGTGTTCAATCTCAATATCTACAGCAAGCTGGCCATCGTGGGGATGATCCTGCTATTGCTGGCTTTCTTCCTGTTCAGTCACCGCATGATGCTCACGATCATGAGCATCGGCCTGAATGCCTATGGCCGGATCATTGCCTTCGTACTGGCCTTTCTCCTCGCAATCCCGTTTTTCGAACTGGTAGACCTGCAGTTGCCCTTGATCAACTTCTTCCTGGGGGGCCTGGCCCTGGTCCTGCTCTTCGACCTGTTCGTCGAGTCGGAAAACCCCAATCTGACCTGGTTGCTCGGCTGGCTGTTGATCTTTGCCGGATTCTCGTCGGTGCTGCTGTTCAAATACCACTCCGATAAAGATCGCGCTCTGCGGCTAAGCTATGCCAGAAGTCTGGTCGAGCCGGTCGACCCCGTCGCCGAAGAGATCCTGCGGCAGCTGAATGCCGATTGGGCTGCAGCCGACCCGGCGCAACCGAAGGCCGACTGGTGGCAACAGCGAATCGACGAATCGGCCTATCTGTCGAACCACTACCGACTACTTGTCGAGCCTGCCGACACGGCAGCGCTTGCGGAAACGGGCAGATGGCTGCCGCAAAAAAACGAACAAGTCTACCTCCGGTACCGCCGGCCGGCCGATACCCGAACGCCCTTCGAACTGAACCTGGAACGCGAGGATCGACCGCGTTCCCAATGGTATTCCGGGCTATTGAAGCGGCCGCCCTTCCGCTTATTGGATCAACTGCCCGAGTACGAATATGCCATTTACCGGAACGGGCTCAAGGTCGAAAGCAGCTACCGCAGTCCGTTTCCGGAAACGCTGCAACCCCAGGAATGGCCGGCTCCGGAGGAGAGCGGCGACTGGCGTCCCAACAGCGAACGCTCCGATCTCATTTACCGCGGCGGCGAGCAGGACCTGATCGTGCTGATCGGCCGCGATATCGGGGGCTATCTGAAACCGATCTCCTTGTTTTCGTACCTCTTCTTCATCCTGGTCCTGGCGGTTCCGGTCTTATTGCTCCTGAACTACTGGTTGCGGGCCTTGCCCAACACCCTCGACTTCACCGTCGCCCGTCGCCCGTCGCTCAGCCACCGGATCCAATTGTGGGTGATCGGACTTACGCTCTTATCCTTCGTGCTGATCGGCTTTTTTACCGTTCTGTACTTCCGGCAGACCTCGAACTACGCCCAGGAGGTGCGGATCCGGGAAAAGATCGAGACGATCCAGGAAGACCTGCACCGGGAATTGCAGCGGACCGACGGCCGCCAGGAGCTCGATGCTTTACTGGCTCCGTTGTTTCAGGTGCACCGAACCGACATGTACCTCTACGACTCGCTGGGGCGTTGGATCGCCTCCACGGAAGAGGCCATTTTCCGCCAGGGCGTCCTGGCCCCCAGAATGGATCCCTATGCTTATTTGTTGCTAGGGGAACGGGGGGAGACGCTATGCGTGCGCGACGAACAGATCGGCGACCTGCGTTACAAGTCTGCCTACCTGCCGATCTCCCTGCCGCAAGAGCGGGCCAGAGGCTTCGTCGGCTTCCCGTTCTATGCGGGCGAGCACATGCTGCGAGCAGAGGTCACCGACTTCATCGGCGCCTTGCTGAACGTGTA
>JAGQXA010000347.1 GCA_020436865.1 Saprospiraceae bacterium
CCGGGCTCCGGGAGCAGAAACCAATCGATCAGCCGCAGCTTGTACTCCCTCTCCGCCAGGTAGAGCGGAACGGTCTTCCAGACTCCCCAGACAAAGGGCAACAAGTGCCAAAGCTGCCTCCGGCCGAACGCCAGGCCAGTCTGCAGCGAGCGCCTGACAAAAAAGTAGTAGCTGGGACCGATCAGGAACATCAACGGGTAAAAAACGCCCAGCAAGTGCGGCACGGATCGGATCGCCCCGCTCAGAAATAGCAGATAATTGCCCAGATATAGCGACAGGAATACAAAGGCCAGTCCGAGCAGCCCGGCCCCGGCTTGCTTCCGCGCTTTGGCGATCAACAGCACGGCCAGCCACAGGCCATGTAGCGCCGCCACCGCCAAAAAGAGCGACAACCACTGTTCGCCGGAGGTCTGAATGGAAGCCATGGTTTAAAGGTAGCGGTGAATTCCGAATCAACCAATAAGCCAATAAACTAATCAACCGAAGGAGTACCACTTAATTGAGCAGGACGCACCCTCTCCATTTCCACCCCATTTTTGCCGCAGTTTCTTCACCTTGCCTAAAAAACGATCCGATGAGAACCCGATTTTCCCTTTCGATCCTTACCTTGCTCGCCAGCCTTTGGTGTACGTCCCCAACGGCCTTTGCTCAGCAAACGACCGGCCATCCGGCGCCCGATTGGCTGCTGGCGGATTGGGCGGAAAAGACCGCCGGCAGCGGCATCTGGATCACCGACAACAGCGAGTTTCGTTCCGAACAGGAACCTTTCGACGCCTACGGCCTGCAATGGGAATACGGCCTGGGCGACCGGAGCCTGCTCGGGCGGCTCTATTGTCTGCGCGAGGGCGAGGAAGTGCGTACCGCCTGGCAGTTCCTGATCTACTGGGATCCCGCCGCCGCCGTCGCCCGCGTCGTGCAGATCGGCAGCGATGGCACGGTCGGCCAGGGCACGATCTACCGCCTCGACGATGGCCGGATCGAAGAACGGCAACTGTTCGTCAGTCCGCAAGGCGGCTCCTTCGAATCGGGCCACCGCGCCTGGACGGAAGAGGGCGCCCACCATACCCGCTCGTACTCGATCGACGACGGCGAATGGACCGCACGCCGCTATTACATCTGGCGCCCCCAATAACCCAATCAACTAATCCCCCAATAATCCAATCCCCCAATAACCCAATCCAACCAATAACCTAATCAACCAATAACCCAACCATGGATAAGACCGCAGCAACCATGATCGCCAACCTCGAGAAGAACACCGGCAAGAGCCTGGCCGAATGGGTGTCGATCGTCCGGGCGTCCGGACTTGCCAAGCATGGCGAGATCATCAAGTTTCTGAAAACGGAGCACGGCTTTACTCACGGCTTCGCCAATCTGGTGGCCCACGAGGCCAGGGGGTCGGCCGCCGTGCATCTGGCTGAAACGACCGACCTGGTGGCCGAACAGTACCAGGGTAAGGAAGTTCTGCGTCCGATCTACGATCAATTGATCGCGGCTGTCAAGGGATTCGGCGCGGATGTGGAGATCGCCCCGAAGAAGGCCTACGTCAGCCTGCGCCGCAACAAGCAATTCGCGATCCTGCAGCCGTCGACCAAAACGCGCTTCGACCTGGGCCTGAACCTGAAGGGAGTCGATCCGGCCGGGCCGCTGGAGGCCGCCGGCAGCTGGAACTCGATGTGTACCCATCGCATCCGCCTGGAAAAGCCGGAAGAGGTCAGCGCACAGGTGATCGAATGGCTGAAACAGGCCTATGAGGGGGCTTGAGGGGCCGAAACCAGCAACCGGTATTTGATCCGAATGCCATTCGGATCTACGGTTATTTTTCCATTTCCTTTAACATCTTCCGGGCGTTCTCGCCGATCGGGCCGTCGGGATCGAGCGAGATCGCTTTCCGGTAGTACTCCACGGCCTTTTCTTTTTGCCCGGCCTTCCAATGGACTTCGCCGTAGCTATCCCAGGCATTGGCCGATCCGGGAAAGAGCTCGGTGTTCAAGCCGAACACGAACATGGCCTCCTGGATGCGGTTGCCGTTCAGCAGCTGATAGCCGGCCTGGTTGATCTGATCTTCGAAGTCTACAAAGCGGTACTTCGGATCGTGGACGAGGCGGACGGATTCACTCTTGAGTAGTTCGACCTGGCCGGTTTCGAAAAGGCCCCGCAGGTAGGCCAGCGGATCGAGCAGGAAGTTGTCGTCGGCAAACTCCAGGGCGGCTTGCAGTACCGGATCGCGGTTTGAGCGATAGTCGTCGAAGCTCATTTCCGCGGCGAGGTGGGGCGCCAGCCAGTCGGCGTTTTCCCATTGGGGTTTGTCCTGCCACCAGGCGAAGCTGAGGTAGACCGCCAGCTTGCTGTGCGGCAGCTCGACCCGGTTATTGTCGCCGTAGAAGTTGATGTTCTCGGCGGTCGGTTCGCCGACGAAGATGGCATTGGTGTAGTTGTCGAGCTCGTTGACGAGGTTCTGGCAGGCCGAGAAGGTACGCCGGCCGATGATCACGAACAACTTGCCGGCCTGGTCGATCTTTTCCGTGCGGATGATGCCCGTCACGATCGGTTTGTTCTTGTAGTTGTTGCCGCCCCCGTTCAGGCGCAAGTCGAGCACCAGTTTTTCCACCTCGTTCTTTTCGATGAAGTCGAACACCCGGGCATAGAAGTCGGGAATGGCTTCCTGCGGATCGTCCTGGATCTGGCTTTGGCGCACGTAGACGGTCCGCTGCTCCGGGAGATACTGAAAAAAGGAAATGCGGTCGAGTTCCTGCAGGTACAAAGGCGTCTGGCTCTGATCGCGGGCATCGAGCCATTCGCCCTCCTGCGGCATCAGCGAGTAGTGCACGGGTAAGCGGGTCGCTTCCGGCGCCGGGAAGGAGTACTCGAAGGCCCGGCCGTCTTTTTCCAGAGAAAGCGTCACCGTGGTCTTCAGCTCATTGGTGACTCCTTGCGCGTGCAGGGCTTCCGGGACGGCGAGGAGGTTGATCCCGAAGGCCTTAAAGTACTGATCGTTCTCTGCCGGCACCAGTGGGCGGATGGCCTGCAGGGCCTTGCCAACAGGCATGCCTTCCACGGCTGTGACCCGGGCGCCGAGGGCGTCGCGGTGGTCCTGGTGCACCCCCTGCACATACAGGCCGTCGCTAAAGTAGTAGAGGTTGAACCGGCTGCGGTGGTAATTCACGGGCCCGCCGAACCAACCGATATCCGTGTGCCCATAGCCGAAGAGGGCGACGATGCGCGAAAAACCGGCCAGGATCTCGTGATCGGCCATCTGGGGGATGCCGCGATGGAATTTCTCCACCTCGGCGTCGAATTTTTCAGCGGTGACCTTCTTGAACAAAAAGGGGTAGTCGTCGTGCACCGTTTGCTGCAGGAATCGCAGATCGGCTTGCCAGTCGGCGGCGGTGAGTTGCTCTTGTGCGAAACCGGCTTGCAGGAAAAACAGGCAAAAACAGAAGTACAGGGTTCGTTTCATAACTGGCGTTTTGTCTGAAAGACAGCAAGGATCGGGAAGGGTGGCAGGGAGTAAAAGCGGCGAAAAGTTTAAAGAAGGTAAAAAGGGTGATAAGCCAACCAAGATCCAAGATCTCCAGATAATCAGTGACGAAAGTCACCTTGGCGGAAGAGACGATGCGCTACTTTTGAACGATCGATCAGCCGTCAAGGCGATCTGGAAATGGTGGATTCTTTGCAAACCACCCAACCACTTTCGCTGGAGAATAAAATAGGCATTTATGAGAAGAATCCGAAACTTTGCCGCCGTCTTTCTGGCCCTTTTCCCGCTGGCCTTATTCGGGCAGCACCATGGCGAAGAGGTAAGCGACGACTTTCATCCCGTTAAACTCAGCGTCGTGTTGGGCCATACCTACCTGCCGACGGCCACTGCCGAAGGGAAGGAACTGCTGATCCTGCCCTCCTTCGGACTCGATCTCGAATACTGGTTCGGTCCGAAGTTCGGGATCGGCCTCCACAACGACCTGGAGTTGCTGGCCTTCGAGGTGGAGAAGGAAGAAGACCTATTCATCGAGCGCGAGTATCCCGTGCTGCTGACCTTCGACGCCCTTTGGAACCCATTCAAGGGACTGGTCTTTTTCGGCGGACCCGGCATAGAACTGGAGCCGGAAGAGAACTTCTTTGTCGTTCGCTTCGGCCTGGAATACGGGTTCGAGTTTGGAGACGACTGGGATGTTTTCCCAACCTTCTTCTACGATATCCGCCAGGATGCCTACGATACCTTTAGCCTGGGCCTGGGGCTGGGAAAGCGGTTCTAGGGCTTCGCTCTTCCGGGAAAATGTCGCTGTAGCAGGGCTTCGAACCCTTCCGCCTCCCTAAGGGCCTGCAGGGCCGGATCGGCGCGCAGCAACTGGTAGTTGAAGATCAGCCGATCGAGGTCTTCCAGGCGGGCCAGCGCCTGTGTGGTTTCTCTTTCCTGTACCAGCATCTTCAGGTAGCCGTAATTCAGGAAGCGCTCGATCCACCAGTAGGGAAAATCCTCTTCGATCTTGTCCAGGGTTTCATCGAGCCGGACAGACGGGCCGGTTTCCATCAGCTGCAGGCAGTACCATACGTCTGTCATTCCCATCGCTTCGAATTGGCTCCTGGCCTCGTCTTCAAAGCCCCGGAAGTGAGAGATCAACGCGTACAGACCGCGTAGCTCCAGCAGCTCCGGGAAGGCTTCCATTCCTTCGGTCAGGATGAGCAGGGCCCGATCGTAGTCGCCGAAAGAGTAATAGAGCCAGGCCAGATCGAGGTAGGGTCCGCCGAAGTGCGGATTGATCTCCAGCGCGAGTTGGAAGTACTGTTCGGCCAGCTCGCGCTCGCCGTGGATGAGCCATTCCCAACCGATCTTTTGGCTGCGGTTAAGGGTGCGGCTGCTCTGCAGGTACTGCCGGAACTGGGCTTCGGCACTGTTCAGATCGCCTAGTTGCAGGTGGAGCGTGCCGGCCGTAAAATGCGCTTCCGGACTATCATCGGCCGGAAA
>JAGQXA010000348.1 GCA_020436865.1 Saprospiraceae bacterium
CGCTCGGCCGCCTCCGGCTTCCGCACCTCCGGTGAAGTGCGCGACCTCGACCTGATCGAGGCCGGAGGGAAACGCCTCCTCCTCGTCGCCCGCAATAGCGCGCCCCTGCAGGTCTTCGAAATAACCCAATCCCCCAATCCCCCAATCCCCCAATAACCCAATCCCCCAATAACCCAATTAACCAATCCCCCCAATTAACCAATTAACCAATTAACCAATTAACCACCATGCAGCATCGCCAACTCGGCCGATCCGGCCTCTACCTGACCGACCTGACCCTGGGCACGATGACCTTCGGAGAGACCAGCGGACGCGGTACGCCGCCGGAGGAAGCCGTGCGCATGATCCATCACTATCTCGGGCTTGGGGGGAACCATCTCGATACGGCCAATGTGTACGCGGGCGGGCGTTCGGAAGAGATCATCGGAGAAGCGATCAAGCATCGGCGCGTCGATGTGATCCTGGCGACCAAGGCCAACTTCCCGATCGGGAAGGACATCAATGACAAAGGATTGTCGCGGCACAATATCCTCCGCACCGTCGAAGGCAGCCTGCGCCGCTTGCAGACCGACTACATCGACCTCCTGTATATGCACGCCTGGGATGAAGTCGCCCCGATCGACGAGTCGTTGCGGGCCTACGACGATCTGGTGCGCAGCGGTAAGGTGCGGTACATCGGCGTCTCCAACTTCAAGGCCTGGCAATTGATGAAGGCCCTATCGGTCAGCGAAGCCCGCGGCTGGGAACGCTTTGTCGCCGCACAGTATCAGTACAGCCTGGTCATGCGCGACATCGACTACGAATACCTCGACCTGTTCGCCAAAGAGGGGCTGGGACTGATGCCCTGGGGACCGCTGGGTGGCGGCTTCCTTTCCGGAAAATACCGTCCGGAACACCGCCCGGCCGACTATTCCGAAGGCCGGCTCGGCGGCATGCCCGAGCATACCGAGGAAGCCTGGGATCGCCGGAACACCGAACGCAACTGGGATATTCTGGAAGCCGTCGGGAAGATCGCGCAAGAGCGGGGAGTGCCGTACACCCAGGTGGCCATCGCCTGGTTGAAACAACAACCGACCGTGACCAGCGTGATCATCGGCGCCCGCACCTTCGAACAGCTGGAAGACAACCTCGGCGCAGCCGATCTCAGCCTGACTTCCGACGAACAGGAATTGCTCGACTCGCTTAGCCGTCCGGCAGAACGCTACCCCTATCGCTTTCTGGAGTCCTATGGAAGAAAACCGCAATGAAGCAGGTTCGCCCGACATATCGTAGTCAGGGAGGTTGGGATCCAGGAACCTGCCAACGGCCAACGGCCTTCTGCATCTTGCTCTTGTCCACCCTGCTCTTTGCCACCGCCGCCCCGGCCCAGCAGCCCTTTCAATGCGACGACCGCCTGTTCCTGAGCACGGCCTTGGAAGAGAATGATCCGGTCGGCATCTTTCAGCTGACGGTGGCGGACGGCGGGAGCCCGATCTACAACTCGCTGACCTCGAGCACGGGGGTGCGCCTCAATGCGATCGGCTACAGCATGGACAACTTCATTTACGGGATCGATCCGGAAACCTACACCGTGTACCGGGTCGATGCCAATGGACAGGCAACGGCCCTGGGCGTGCCGCCCAATCTCGATACTTCCTACACGTATGTGGCCGGAACCGTGTCGCCCGATGGAACCCGCATGGTCCTTTCCGGTCGCAGCAAAGAGACCGGGCTCGACAAGGAATTCGTTTCGATCCGCATTTTGCCGCCTGATCTGGTCATCAATCAGACCCCGGTCATTGCCGATCCGGCGGTTCGGCTGGAAGATATTGCCTTCGATCCTATCTTCGGACTGATCGTCGGGTTCGACAGCAAGAACAAGCAGTTGGTCTCTCTTTCCTGGCCCGGCGGCGATACCAACGGATTCGGTTATAGCGTACTGAGCAGCGTACATCGCATAGAAGCCCTGTTCTTTGACGCGGCGGGCGAGTTGTACGGATTCGGCAGTATGGGTTCCTCCGAAAAGCAGTCCATATTCTTTCATCTTAACCGCGCCAACGGGGAGATCCTGGAAACCGGATCGGGCCCCGGCGGCTATTTCGTGGATGGATGTTCGTGTCCGTACCGGATCGATTTCTTCAGGAAGATCGAACCGACGGAAACGATCCCTTGCGGGGAATTAACGATCGTTTACCAAACGATCAATACCTCGGCGACCACCCGCTCGCTCGTGCAATTGCGCGACTCTCTGCCCGAAGGATTCGTGATCACCGAGATCGTAAAGGCTCCTCTACAGGGAGAGATCGTCAGCGGCGTGGGCAGCAACCTCTTGCAGATCGACAATATGTGGGTACTGCTCGGCGCCGATTCTATCGTCATCCGCGTAGAGGTGGGGGTCGAGCCCGGACTGTATTCCACACAAGCCTCCTTGAATAACCTGCAGCCGGCCCTGGGTGGCGTCATCTTTTCCGACGATCCGGCCACCGAGCCGGTCGACGACCCCAATGTACTGGAGATCGTCGATCCGGAGCGGATCTTCGCCGAAGACCAGACTTTTCTCTGTGAGCAGGCCAGCATTACCTTGCGGCCGGCCGCCGCCGGTTCGGCTTACCTCTGGAACGATGGATCGACGGAGCCCGAATTGGAGATCTTTGGCCCCGGCTGGTATTGGGTGGAGGTGTCGGGCAACTGCGGCGGTTTTCGCGACAGCATTCTGGTGGTAGAGATCGAGAATCAACTAACCCTCGACCTGGGCGAAGACCGGATCCTGTTGCCCGGAGCGCATTATTCGCTCGCCTACACCACCAACGCCACGGCTGCGCTCGAGCATGCCTGGGCCGCTTCCGATCCGGCCGCCCTGAGCTGTGAAGCTTGCCCCTTGGCCGTAGCCGGCCCGCTGACCGGCGATCTGAGTGTCGGACTCGTGATCACCGACGCCTTCGGTTGCTCGGCCGCCGACTCGATCCGGCTGACGCTAGACCGTACGCGTCGCGTGTACTTCCCGAACGCCTTCAGCCCGAACGGCGACGGCTTCAACGACGAATTCTTCCTTCAGGGCGAAGGCCAGGCCCGGATCCTCCAATTCCTGATCTTCGATCGCTGGGGCAACCTCGTTTTCGAGGCGCGCGACATCGCCCTCGACGATCCGGGCGCCGGATGGAACGGATACACAGGCGGCGGCCGGGCGCCGGTAGGGGTGTACCTGTGGGTAGCCGAGCTGGAATTTCCGGATCAGGTCCGCAAGACCTATTCCGGAGATGTGTTGCTGGCCGCCAGATGAACCCCGCGATATTTGTTTTACTGAATCGATCGAACATGGAACGAATGCATATCATAGCGATCCTGGCCTTGTTGTCAATGGGTTGCAAGCAGGAACAGGAGGGGGCGACCCTTTTCGAAAAGATGCCACCGACTGCCACGGACGTTGGCTTTGCCAATCGGCTCACCGAGTCCGATTCGATGAACATCATCGAATACCTGTACTTCTACAATGGAGGCGGAGTCGCTGCGGGCGACGTCGACGGCAACGGACTGCCCGATCTGTATTTCACCGCTAACCAGGGACCGAACAAGCTCTATCTGAATCGCGGCAACTTTCGTTTCGAGGACGTCACCGAACGAGCGGGCGTGTCCGGGCAGGGCGATTGGAAGACCGGCGTGAGCATGGCCGACGTCAACGGCGACGGCTGGCTGGACATCTACGTATGCCAGGTCGGCAACTACAAGAACCTGCAGGGCCGCAACGAACTGTTCATCAATAACGGCGACGGTACTTTTCGGGAAATGGCCCGCGAATTCGGACTCGATTTTCGTGGTTTTTCCCAGCAGGCGGCCTTTTTCGATTACGACCTCGACGGCGATCTCGATTGCTACCTGCTGAACCATTCGGTGCACAGCCCGGAGAACTACGGACCTTCCGAATTGCGGGAACGCACCGATAGCCTTTCGGGCGACCGCCTGCTACGCAACGACGACGGCCGCTTCGTCGACGTGACCGCCGAGGCCGGCATCTATTCCAGCCGGCTCGGCTTCGGATTGGCCGTGCGCGTGGGCGACATCGACGACAATGGTTGTCCGGACCTTTACATCTCCAACGACTTTCACGAGAACGACTACCTGTACTACAACCAATGCGACGGCACCTTCCGGGAAGACCTGGCCGCCTCGGTCGACTACACCAGCACCTTCTCCATGGGCTCCGACCTGGCCGACCTCGACAACGACGGACGGCTCGACCTGATGACCCTCGACATGAAGCCCGAAGCAGAACCGATCCTGAAAGCCTCCGTCGGCGCCGACCCCTACGATATCTACGAGTTTAAGTTGCGCTTCGGCTATCACTACCAATACCCCCGCAACATGTTGCAGTGGAACCGCGGTAAGCCGGCCGGCGGCGAACCGCAATTCAGCGAGATCGGCCAATACGCTGGCCTGGCCGCGACCGACTGGAGCTGGTCGGTTCTGCTCGACGATCTCGACAACGACGGCTGGAGCGATGTGTACGTCACTAACGGCATCTGGCGGCGACCCAACGATCTGGACTACCTCAAGTACATTTCCAATGCCGGGATACAAAGCTCGGCCTCCGATCTGGAACTCCTGCAGCAGATGCCGATCGGCGAGATCGCCAATTACGCCTATCGCAACCGCGGCGATCAAACGTTCGAGGACGTCTCCGCCGAATGGGGGCTCGATCTGACCGGTTGTTCCCAGGGCGCGGCGCTGGCCGATCTCGATGGCGACGGCGACCTCGACCTGGCGGTCAACAACCTCAATGCCGAGGCGGCGATCTACAGGAATCGCTCCGAACTAGACCCCGCCCGGCATTCGCTCCGGCTGGAACTGCGGCAACCCGGCGCCAATCCCCTGGCCTTCGGTAGTCGCTTGACGGTCTACGCCGCCGGTCGCTCCTGGGTGCGCGAACTCGCGCCGGTGCGCGGCTGGCAGTCGTGCTCCGAGCCGGTCGTGCACGTCGGCCTGGGTGCGACGGCCGTGGCCGACAGCCTGCGCGTGCGCTGGCCCGACGGGCAGTCGACCGTCTTCCCCGGACCCTTTGCCGCCGATAGCCTGCACCGGCTAAGGCGGGAGGGCGGACAACTTCGATCCGAACCGGCCGGTTCCTCCGCCATGCCGGCGTTCTTTCAGGAGGTCAGCGGAGCGCTCGGGATCGACTTCCGGCATCGCGAGAACGACTTCACCGATTTTGTGATCGAAAAGCTACTGCCTCACAAACTCTCCACCGAGGGGCCCTGCCTGGCCGTAGCCGACGCCAATGGCGACGGGCTCGACGACTTTTTCGTAGGAGGGGCCGCCGGCCAATCTGGAGCCCTCTATTTGCAAGAGGCCGACGGCCGCTTCCGGGCCGTGCCCGGCCTGGAGGAAACGCTGCGGCCCGAACGCGAAGATGTCGCCGCCGCCTGGTTCGATGCCGACGGCGACGGCGATGCCGATCTATACGTCGTGAGCGGCGGCGGACAATTTCCCGACGGAGATCCCCGTCTCGGCGACCGGCTGTATCTCAACGACGGGCAAGCCGGGCTGAGCTTGTCTGCCGATCTGCCTCCCGTTCGCACCAACGGCGCCTGCGTGGTTTCCTTCGATTACGATGCCGACGGCCGCCTGGACCTGTTCGTGGGCAGCCGGTCGATCCCCGGGCGTTACGGGCTTGCCCCCCGCAGTTTCCTGTTGCACAACGAAGGGCAGGGGCGTTTTTCGGAAACGACCGGAACCATTTTGCCCGGCTTGGGGGAGGTGGGCATGGTCACCGACGCCTGCTGGTTGCCCGGCAGCCGCCAACTGCTGGTGGTCGGCGAGTGGATGCCGGTGGTTGTCGCTGATTTTTCGGCTACGCCCGCTACGCTCGACCGGAGAGGTCCCAGCGGTTGGTGGAATACCGTGGAAGCGGTCGATCTCGATCAGAACGGCCGCCCGGACCTGCTGCTGGGCAATTTGGGTCGAAACACCAATCTCGGCAGCCCCGGTGCGACGGTACAACTGACTCTGCACGTCGCCGATTTCGATGGCAACGGCAGCACCGATCCGATACTGGGTTATTTTCGAGACGGAAAGCACTACCCATTTGCCGGCAAGGACGAGCTGGCGCAGCAACTGGTGCCGGTGAAGAAGCGCTTCGTGCAGTACGAGGCCTTTGCCGCGAGCGACCTGGAAACCATCTTTGGGAAGCAGGCTCTGGAGCAGGCAAACCGCCTTCAGGCAGAGTTGCTGGCCTCGGCCGTCTGGAAGGATTTTCCGGAAGGAAGTCCCGAACCGCTGCCCGGAGAAGCGCAATACAGTCCGCTGATGGCCCTCACGGCTGCCGACGTCGACGCCGACGGCCGGCCCGATGTATTGGGCGGCGGTAATTTCTACGGATGTCCGCCGGCGATCGGTCGCCTGGCTGCCTCGCGTGGCCTGACCCTCCTCAACGAGGACGATGGCTTTCGCGAAATGCCGCCCGCCGCTTCCGGCCTGTTTCTGGAAGGAGAAGTGCGCGACCTGGCCTGGATACGCCTGGCCGGCGGCGGACGCTTGCTGCTGGTGGCCTTTAACGGCGGACCTCTGCGCGCGTTCCGCTTGTCGATCCCTAAAGACTGAGCCTTTCCGTTTATTGTACAAAAGCAAACTACTCCAGAATATGAAGCATTTGACTTTACCGGTTCTGATCGTTTTTTGGTGCCTGCCAGGCCTGCAAGCACAGGATCGGCCCGATCCGGCGATCTGGCAGGTACAGGCCGATCAGATCGACCCTGACCACTATTTCGGCGTGACCGTTGCCAACGGCATGATCGGTCTGGTTTCTTCCCCGGAACCTCTGAAGGTCAGCGCGGTGGTATTGAACGGCGTATATGACCATTACGGCCGGGGACGCGTGTCGAACATCCTGCAGACCTTCAACCACATCAATTTGGAGATGATGGTCGACGGCGATCCCGTTACGGCATCCAACGTCGCCAACTACTCCCAAACCCTCGACATGTACCGGGCCACGCTGGTCACGAGCTTTGAGGTCGGCGACCGGCTGCAGGTACGGCAGGAAATGAGGGCCTTGCGCCACTTGCCCTATTGTTCGATGGTGGAGGTGGAACTAACGGCCCGAAAGGACGTATCGATCGTGGCTATGAACGCCGTGCAGGCGCCGGCGCACTTGCGCGAGGTGCAGAACTTTTTCAACGAGATCGTTCGTCCCCATGTGGAGATCCCCTTGCTGACCTCGGTGGCCAGGAGTCCGACCGGAAAACAGATCGTAGCGGCCTCCAGTGCCCTCTGGTTCGAGGAAGCCCATGGGCAGGGACCCGTGGTCAAGCACGAGGAAAGGGATTACGACTGGCACGACGCCCGTTTTGAAAAACACCTGCGTGCCGGCGAGACCTATCGCTTCTACCTGTTATCTACCAGTCTTTCTTCGATGCACTACGACGATCCACACAACGAAGCGGAACGACTGACGATCTTTGCGTACCTGGAAGGGCCGGATCGTCTCGTACAAAAGCATGAGGAGGCCTGGCGGGAATTGTGGAAGAGCGATATCCTGCTGGAGGGCGATCCTCGCATCCAGCGTGATATTCACTTCGCCCTTTATCACCTCTATTCCTTTGCCCGGGCCGGCACGGCCCTGAGCCTGTCGCCCATGGGGCTTTCCGGTTTGGGGTACAACGGGCATGTGTTCTGGGACACCGAACTCTGGATGTACCCGCCTTTGCTGGTCCTGCAACCCGAGATCGCCCGCTCGCTTCTGGAGTACCGCTACGAACGCCTGGATGCGGCCCGGCAGAACGCCTTTGCCCACGGTTATCGCGGGGCCATGTACCCTTGGGAGAGCGCCGAAGAAGGTTCGGAAGATACTCCGGTCTGGGCCCTGACCGGACCGTTTCAACACCACATCACCGCCGATGTCGGTTGGGCCTGTTGGAAGTACTATCAGGTGACTGCCGACCGGCAATGGCTGGCCGAACGTGGGTACCCCATCTTGCGGGAAGTGGCCGATTTCTGGGCCAGCCGGGTGGAGCGCAACGGCCCCGGTCGTTACGACATCAAGAACGTCATCGGCGCCAACGAATACCAGGAGAACATCGACAACAACGCCTTTACCAACGGCATGGCCCGCACCGTGCTGCGCTATGCCGCACAGGCTGCCCGGGAACTGGGCCTCGAACCCGATCCCGACTGGGAACAGGTCGCCGACAACATCCCCATTTTGCAGTTCGCCGACGGCACCACCCGGGAGAACGCCACCTACGAGGGAGAAACGATCAAACAGGCCGACGTGAACCTGTTGGCCTATCCGCTCGATCTGATCTCGGGAGAAGTGGCGATCCGGCGCGACCTGGAATACTACGGCGCGCGGATGGACCCTCGCGGACCGGCGATGGGCTTTTCCGTTCTGGCCACTCTTTATGCCCGTCTGCAGGAGCCGGAGAAGGCCTACGAGCTGTTCCTGCAATCGTACCGGCCCAACGAAGTGCCTCCTTTCGGCGTGTTGGCGGAAACGGCCAACGGCACGAATCCCTACTTTGCCACCGGAGCAGGAGGCATGCTGCAGGCCGTGATCTTCGGCTTCGCCGGGCTGGAGGTCACCGACCAGGGGATCGTGCAATTACCTGCCCGCTTGCCCGCCGGATGGAAGTCGCTGCGCCTGACCGGGGTCGGAAGCGAGGAGGCGAGCTTTCAGAGGAAGGAGTGATTAATCAGCGGTATTTTCCGGTGGATTTGTAATTTTGTATTGTTAATGGGGAATGACCCGAATTGATCGTTAAAAGTCTATAGACATGAACAAGAAGCATTCGACCTACTCGGCCCGATGGTTGCTGTGGCTGCTGATCCTGGGTTTGGGCTCCTGCGGGAACCCGAACTGGCGGGAAGATGCCGATCAGGCGGAATACCTGCATCGTTCCATGAAGCAGTTGACCGACGTCATCGTACACGATATTTTCTCGCCGCCGGTGGCCAGCCGGATCTACGCCTATCCGAGCATTGCGGCCTATGAAGTGCTGCAACACGAGCATCCGGACTATCGGCCCCTGGCCGGACAGTTGCACGAGCTGGATCCCGTTCCGCAACCCGAAGAAGGCCAGGAATACTGCTATCCGCTCGCTGCCGTGCATGCTTTCCTGACCGTCGGCAAGGCCCTGATCTTCAGTGAAGACAGTATCGCCGCCTTCCAGGATCAGCTCTATTCCGAGTTCAAGGACATCGGCCTGCCCGGCGCCGTGTACGACCGCTCGATGGCCTACGGGCAAGCCGTGGCCGAACACATCCTGGCCTGGTCGGCCAAAGACCACTACAAAGAAACGCGTTCTTACCCGAAATACTCGATCACCGAAGATCCCGACAAGTGGAAACCGACCCCGCCGGATTACATGGACGGCATCGAACCCCACTGGCGCGATATCCGCACCTTCGTGCTCGACAGCGCCACGCAGTTCGTGCCGCCGCCTCCGACCCCGTTCGACCTGTCGCAAGACAGCCCTTTTTACGAAGAGGTGATGGAAGTCTACTCGGCTTTGCAGGCGGAAGATCAGGAGGAGCGCAAGGAGATCGCCCGTTTCTGGGATTGCAATCCGTATGTATCGACCCATGCCGGCCATGTGATGTTCGCATCCAAAAAGATCACTCCGGGCGGCCACTGGATCGGCATCACGGCCTTGACGGCCCGGCAGGCCGACTCGGACCTGATGGAATCGGCCGAAGCCTACGCCATGGTTTCGGTAGCCTTGGCCGATGCCTTTATCTCGTGCTGGGATGAAAAGTACCGCAGCAATCTGATCCGCCCCGAGACGGTCATCAATGTGTATGTCGACGAAGATTGGCGGCCGCTGCTGCAAACGCCGCCTTTCCCGGAATACACCAGCGGGCACAGCGTTATTTCCCGCTCGGCGGCGATTACGCTGACCCATTTGTACGGCGACGGCTTTTCCTTCACCGATACGGTCGAAGACGAGTACGGACTGCCGATCCGTTCCTTCAATTCCTTCCTGGAAGCTTCGGAAGAAGCCGCCATGAGTCGTTTGTACGGCGGCATCCACTACATGCCCGCCATCCGCAACGGCGTGGCGCAGGGCGAGAAGGTAGGGAAGTTCATCGTCCGGCAGGTCGTCACCCACGAGCCGGCCATGGGCGAAAAGGCCGATTAGGCGGATCTGACCCTGCCTTTGCGGCCCGACGGGAGCCATTTGCCGGAGCGCGAATGGCTCCCGTTCATTTTTGTTTGAGTATTTCTCGTCGACAACTATTAAATTTGCCTTCTGACGACCCAGGGCTTACTCTAAAGTAGCTTTATGATCAAGAGCCTGCAGATCAGGAATTATGCCATCATCGAAGAATTGGAGATCCGCTTTTCCGAAGGATTGACCATCATTACCGGAGAAACCGGCGCGGGAAAATCGATCCTGCTCGGCGCCCTGGGGTTGATCATGGGAGAACGGGCCGACACGAAGGCCCTGTACCACCTCGATCAGAAGTGCGTGGTGGAGGCCCTGTTCGACATCCGCAAGTACCGCCTTCAAGATTTTTTCCAGGAGAACGATATCGACTACGACAACGAGCTCGTCATCCGCCGGGAGATCCTGCCGTCGGGAAAATCGAGGGCCTTCATCAACGATACGCCGGTCAATCTGCGCGAATTGCAGCAATTGAGCGGCGCTCTGATCGACCTGCACCAGCAGTTCGATACCCTCGACATTCATCAGGTTTCCTTTCAGTTGCGCATGCTCGACGCCCTGGCCGGGCACCGGACCGAGCTCGAAGCCTATCAGCAGGGATACGCTGAATACCAGCGCCTGAAGCACCAATTGGAAAGCCTCCAGGAAGCCGACCGGCAGGCCATGCGCGAGATCGACTTCCTGCAGTTCCAGTACAACGAACTGTCGGCCGCGGCGCTGCGGGAGGGCGA
>JAGQXA010000349.1 GCA_020436865.1 Saprospiraceae bacterium
CTTTCCCCTTCGGGAATGGTGGGGTCGGAGGCATCGTGTACGAAGAGCATGGGCGCCTGCCAGCGTCCGACCTGCCGGTGTGGGGAATGAACCCGGTAAAGCGAATCGGCGGCGGGCGCCCAGTAGGGGCCCCCGAGTTCAAAGTCGAGCAGGGCCACGTCGCCCGTCTGACCGTACCAGCTCTCCAGGTTGAACAGGCCGTTGCTGACGACAGCCGTGCGGAAAAGTGCGGGCGCCTCCGCCAGCAGCCAGTACGCCATGGCCCCTCCGTATTCGTCGCCCAGCAAGGCGATGCGGCTGGTGTCGACGAAAGGTTCGCGGCGAAGGGTGTCGAGCGCCAGAAGTACGTCCTGTACCGGCGCTCCGGACCAGTCGCCGAGCACGGGGTCGGTCCAGTCGCGGCCGAAGGACGTCACCCCGCGCGGGTTCGGGGCCAGCACCAGATAGCCCTGCGCGGCGAGAAGCTGCGGGTTCCATTCGTCCGACCAGCGTTGCGTTTGCGGCTGATGCGGGTTCTCGGCGAGATACACGACCACGGGATAGCGCCGGCTCGAATCCGGATGGTAGTCAGGCGGAAAGATCAGCCAATCGCGCATCCGGTGGCGATCGGGCGTCCGGTGGGTCAGGTAGCGCGATATTCCCAGGTCGATCGAATCGAGAATAGGTTTATTGCTGAATGTCAATTGGTTAGCTTTGCCGGTGTCGTGTGATAACCGAAAGAGTTCGGTCGGTTCGTCGAGCGAGCAGCGTGTGGCGGCGATACACCAGGAGGTGAGGAGGTATTCCTGGTAGTCGTAAAAGCCGTTGGTCATCGGGCGTAGTCTTCCCTTGCGGGAAAAGTCGACCTTGTACAATTGCCAGGTCCCTTCGTCGTCGGAGCGGAAGTAGACGACCTGATCGCTGGCCCAGCTGGGCTGATGGGCGTCCATGTTGAGACCGGCGGTCATGTCCCATTTCTGTCCGCTGACAAAGTCGTAGAGGAAGATGCGGACGCGGTCGGCCGCATATCCGCTGCGCGCGCGGCTATTCCAGGCGAGATAGCGTCCGCTGGGCGAAAAGACCGGACGATCGTCTAGTCCGCCCAGGCTCTTGCTGATGTTCGTGTTGGCGGCACTGCCCAGCTCGTAAACATAGACGTTGGCGTCGAGAGCCTTGAAGGCCGTCGGAGCTGCTGGATCGAAAGCGGCGAAGGTCAGCTTTTGGCTATCGTCCGACCACTGCACCTCTTCCAGGTCGCCCCATAGCCACAAGGGAGCGCCTGATTCCGTTTTCGGCAAAACCGGCTGCGGGTCGCCGATCAGTTGGCCCTGGTGGTAAGCGACCAGCAGGAGTTCGGGATTGCCCGGCCGGTCGTGGAGTTCTTGCCAGGAAGAGTAGGAGCGTACCGGATCGGGATCGGCAGATGGCCCCCGGCTTTGACCGGGCAGGTACACCAGGTGTCGGCCGCTCGGTGCATAACGGAATTGCCGGATGGAACGTCCGCTGATGCGCTGCGGGTTTGCACCGTCGGCGTCCATTTCCCAGAACTGCTCCTCCTTGACATAGCCGATCTTCTTCCCGTCGGGGCGAAACTGCGCCCAGCTCTCCGCTTCTGCGTCGTGCGTGAGGCGGGTAGGCTGGCCATGATCGCCGCCGTCGAGCCGGATCAGGTAGAGATCGACGACCGGGCGGCCGGTGTCGGGGTCGCGGCCGGTCAGCTGATAGAGCGCCCGCTGCTCGTCGGGCGATACGTCGAGCAGGCGCACCTGGTTCAGGGAGGTCAGCATCTCGGAGGTCAGGACGCCTTTTTGAGTAAAAGCGGTGGTTGCCAGCAGGATCAGGAAGCCAAGGCAGATCATGCCTTTTCTGATAAGGTGAATTTTGGAGTCCAAAGCCGGGCGGCAAATCTTGCTCTGCTCTGGACCCACCTCAACATGCGTTTCGTAGTTCATAGCCTTTGGTTTTTCTGCCCGCCCAAGATACAAAAGCGGAAGAGGATGTTAAAATTTAGGCATATCTAAAAATATATTAAGAACTATTTTAAAAATAGTTTATATTCGCAATAATTCTTTGTAAAGAAACTCGAAAAAACCATGTATTTCCTACGGACGGCCGGACCTCTACTGTATGTTTTATTGAACTCTTTAGCAACGTTCGGCCAAACGGCGGCGTTGCGCGGAGAGGTCCGGAGTCCGGAAGGAAGACCGCTGGCCTACGCCAGTGTGGGGCTGGTCGGAACCGCCTACGGCGGTACCACCGATGAGGAAGGAGCCTTCCTGCTCTCCGGGCTTCCCACGGGTTCCCATCGCCTGCGCATCTCCATGCTCGGTTACCTGGCGCACGAACAGCCGGTCGAGTTGCACGAGGGCGCTGAGGTCTCTCTCGGCCCGATCGAGTTGGAGCCGACCCAATGGGCTTTGCAGGAGGTGGTCGTCACCGGCACGATGAAGGAGACCTTCGTCCGCGATTCTCCCGTAAAGGTCGAGGTGATCACCTCGCGTTTTCTCGAACGCAATTCGTCGCCCACCAGTCTGGTGGAAAGCATCTCGCTGGTCAACGGCGTGCAGGAGGTCGTGTCGTGCGGCGTGTGTTTTACCAACAGCATCAGCATTAACGGTTTGCCCGGCGCGTACACGGCCATTCTGGTCGACGGCGCGCCCATGTTCGGCAACCTCGCGTCGGTGTACGGGCTCAACGGCATACCGGCCAGCCTGATCGAGCGTCTGGAGGTGATCAAGGGTCCGAGTTCGACCCTCTACGGTTCGGAAGC
>JAGQXA010001040.1 GCA_020436865.1 Saprospiraceae bacterium
CTGAAACACCAGCCGGTCGACTGGGAGTCGGTGTTGCTGAACAAGAGCATTCTCGACTAAGAACCTTCCCAAAATCGCCGGATCGCCATGAACATGCAATTAACCGTACTGCTCGGCTTCGTGTTGCTGAGCACCTGTCAGACGCCCGAACGCGACCTCGCCGAACTCGACTGGCTGCTGGGTCATTGGGAACGGCTCGACGCCCAGGACGGCGTGAGCGCTTACGAAAAATGGGCCGAAACCACCAAACAAGAGTACAGTGGCATCGGAATTTCCCTGCGGGAGGCAGATACCCTGTTCATCGAGCGGCTCAGCCTGTTCGTGGCCGGCCAGACCGTCTACTATGCGGCCGATGTGCCCGAAAATCCGGAGCCCGTTTGGTTTGCCCTGACGGAGTCGGGCGAAGAGCACGCGACCTTTGAGAACCCCCGGCACGATTTCCCCAAAACGATCGCCTATCGACTGACGGCGCCCGACTCGCTGCACGTGCGCATTTCCGGCGACGAGCGGGCGATCGACTTTTTCTTTGTCAAGCGCCTTTAGCACATTTCTTACTGACGTTCAGATCGATACGAATCACTTCGGCAAAAACAAGGGCAAACTGCTTGTCCGGAAAAAGGGAGAAGTGTCGGAAAAGTTGCGAGGGTATGTTTAAGACATGGAGTTTGTTAACAAACTCCATGTCTTAGAAACTCCATGTCTATCGCTCCGCAGCCAGGCCCCAATGTTCCGGCGAGCGCCAGAGGGCCGACATCAACAACTCGCGCATGAACAGAAATTCCTTCGGCAGGTGGTCATACAACTGCACGAAGAGTTCCTCATGCGAGGCGATCTCTTTCTTCCAGGCCTCGCGGTCGACCGCCATGATCTTCAGGAAATCTTCCTCCTGGAAGTTCTCCAGGCCGGCCCAGTTCATGTCTTTGTAGCGGGGCATCCAGCCGATCGGACTTTCCACCGCCGAAGAGCGGCCCTTCACCCGGTCGATGATCCATTTCAGGACGCGCATATTCTCGCCGAAGCCCGGCCAGAGGAAATTGCCGTCGGCATCCTTGCGGAACCAGTTAACGCCGAAGATCCGCGGCGGATTGGGCAGATCGCGGCCGAACTGCAGCCAGTGGTTGAAGTAGTCGGCCATGTGGTAGCCGGCAAAAGGCAACATAGCGAAGGGATCGCGCCGCACTTTGCCGATCTGTCCGAAGGCGGCCGCCGTCATTTCCGAGCCCATAGTGGCAGCGAGGTACACGCCAAAATTCCAGTTGAACGACTGATACACCAGCGGCACCGTCGTACTGCGCCGGCCGCCGAATATAAAGGCCGCGATCGGCACGCCGGTGGGTTTTTCCCAATCCGGGTCGATCACCGGATTCTGGTAGGCCGGAGCCGTGAAGCGGGCGTTCGGATGGGCGGCCGGCTTGCCGCTCGTCGGATCCCACTTCTTGCCGTGCCAGTCGGTCAGGCCGGCCGGCGGTTCTTTGGTCATGCCTTCCCACCAGACGTCGCCGTCGGGCGTCAGGGCCACGTTGGTGAAGATCGCATTGCGGCTGATCGACTCCATCGCGCTGGGGTTTGTCTTGACATTCGTGCCCGGCGCCACGCCAAAATAGCCCGCCTCGGGGTTGATGGCGTACAAACGGCCGTCGTTGCTCTTGTGGATCCAGGCGATGTCGTCGCCCACGGTCGTCACTTTCCAACCATCCATCGACTGGGGCGGAATGAGCATGGCGAAGTTGGTCTTCCCACAGGCGCTCGGGAAGGCTGCGGCCACATACGACTTCTCGCCCTGCGGCGATTCGACGCCGAGGATGAGCATGTGCTCGGCCAGCCAACCCTCGTCGCGGGCCATGACCGACGCAATGCGCAAGGCAAAACACTTCTTGCCCAGCAGGGCATTACCGCCGTAGCCGCTGCCGTACGAAACGATGTAGCGGTCTTCCGGGAAATGCACGATATACTTCGTATCGGGATTACAGGGCCACGATACATCGGCCTGCCCGCGTTCCAACGGGGCGCCGACCGTATGCAGGGCCTTCACGTATTCGCCGTCGGCAATATGCTCCAGCGCCTGGGTGCCCATGCGGGTCATGATCCGCATGTTCGTCACCACATACTCCGAGTCGGTAAGCTGTACGCCATAGCGCGACAGCGGCGAACCGACCGGCCCCATGCAGAAAGGGATCACGTAGAGGGTCCGGCCTTTCATGCAACCTTCGATCAGGCCTTCGAGCGTTTTCTTCATCTCCTTCGGCTCGACCCAGTTGTTGGTCGGCCCCGCATCGTCTTTGCGCAAACTACAGATAAAGGTGCGGTCTTCGACCCGGGCCACATCGCTCGGGTCGCTGAAACAGGCATAACTGTTCGGGCGTTTTTTCGGGTTGAGCCGAATGAAAGTGCCGCGCTCGACCAACAGATCGCACAGGCGGTTGTACTCCTCTTCGGAGCCGTCGCACCA
>JAGQXA010000350.1 GCA_020436865.1 Saprospiraceae bacterium
AACTCGCTTCGGTCGAAGCGCTGAAAATCGGGATGCTTTCCCTTTTCCCAGGCCAGAGGGATGGTGATTTCCACCAGCGCTTCCGCGGGTAGGCCGGCGGCCAACTGGAGCTTGACGCGTTTGCGCAAGACATACGAGCGGTGTTGGAGCAAAAGGCAACTTCCAAGTAGGGGAAGCAGGAGGCTTCCGATGAGCGCTATGACCAGGGCTCTGTGCACGGAGCCAAGGTACGGATTTTTTTTTTGCCGGGAATCAGCCGGGGGGGCGCCCCAAGAAAGGCAGCACGTGCTAGAACAGGTACTTCTGGTAGACCAGGGCCTGCAGTCGCGCTCTTTGTTCCGGATCGAAAAGGCGGTGCGGATCGGGAACCCGGTCGATGTCCTGCAGGAAGAGATTTTGCAGATTGGCGCGTTCCAGGTCGCAGATGGCCTGCCAGTGTTTGTCCAGAGCCGACACAGCGGAGGCGGAGGTAGCGGGCTCGAAACCCTCGTAGAAATCGCGGGTCCAGAAAACGAGGTCCCGATCGGTCTTCGACAGGGCCAGATAGCTCTTCAGTACGTCGGCCATGTCCTGAAGTACGAAGCGTTCCCGCGGACTGACATCCGTGCCCGTTTTCTGTTCGCAGGTGGCGAGCAGTTCGGTATGGAAGGCCTGACCCTCATCGAGCCAATGTTGATAGGCCTGTTTGGCGGCTGCTTTTTCCGGGCAATCCTCTCCCAACTGCCGGGCGATCTGTCCCTGCAATTGCGCAAAGGACCGCTGAAACCCATCGGCCAGGAAACCGGAGCGGGCCTCGAGGAGGTGGTGGATCTTGATCGTGTCTTCCCAGACCGTCTTGCCGGTGGCCTGGTCGCGGCCGAAGAGGAACGAGAGCTGCCCGTTGGCCTGCCACTCCTGGAAGCGGTCTTCCGGGACCTGCAGGGCGGCGATCTCGGAATCGACAGATGTCCAGAAGCCGTCGAGGTCGGTGGCCGGCTCGTCGGCCAGCAAGGCCTCGACCGCGTGATCGACGTAGATCCGGTAGATGGATTCCAGTTCGGGGGAAGCGGCGCCCTTTTGGGCAAAAAGCGGGAGGGTCGCTAACGCGACCAGAACGGAAAGCAATAGTGATTTCATGAAAGGGTCATGGGTTTAGGGAGCGTTCTTGTCAGGCAAAATTAACGATTTTTCCAGCGACTTATTGCGTTCGAAGCCTTGAAATTTGCCGCAGCGCCGGCTAAGCCCGCTTCACGAGCAGCGACCGCATCGAAACCGAACCCAGATCGAAACTATCGTTGAAGTAGGCGATCTCGTCCTTCTCGTCGACCACGCCCAAGGTGTAGAGCAAGGGCAGAAAATGATCGTAGGTCGGGTGGGCGAGGGTCGCCAATTGTCCCAGGTTCTGAAAATCGACGACCCGGTCGAAGTCGCGCTCGTCGATCGCGGCGGTCATTTTCGCGTCGAACTCGACCGTCCAGTCGTAGGGCTGATCGGTATTGGCCATCAGCCGCAGATTGTGCACGAGGTTGCCGGAGCCCATGATGAGCACGCCTTTTTCGCGCAGTTTCTTCAGTTCCCGAGCCAGTTCGAAGTGGTAGCGCGGCGGTTTGCTGTAGTCGATGCTGAGTTGGTAGACGGGAATGGTCGCCTCGGGCAGCATGGGCAGCAGAACCGACCAGGTGCCGTGATCGAGTCCCCAGGATTGGTCGGCTTCAATGTGGGTCTTTTGCACCAGTTCGATCGTTTGCCGGGCGAAGTCGGGCGCTCCGGGCGCGGGGTATTGCTGGTCGAAGAGCTGCTGCGGGAAGCCTCCGAAATCGTGGATCGTCTCGGGCGTAGAGGTGGACGTTACCTTGGTGCCGCCGCGGGTCAGCCAGTGCGCCGAGATGGATAGGATCGCCTTGGGTGCGGGAAGGTTCCGACCCAATTCGCGCCAGGTCCGGCTGTAGTCGTTGTCGAGAATGGCGTTCATCGGGTTGCCGTGTCCGACGAACAGCAGGGGCATGGTGTCGGAATTCGGCAGGCCGAGCAATTGCTTGCGAAAGGCGGCGAGTGAGATCATGGCGGTTCCTCCCAGGGCCAGGGCGCTTTTTTGTATGAACGATCTTCGGTTCATCGGTGCGAATGGCTGATTTTTGAACAGAACGACGCGGAGCGGATAAAAGTTGAGCGGAAGGTCAGGATCGCTCGATCCGGTAATAGCGATCCATGCAGCGTTCTTCCTCGTTGTAGAATTCGCGCACAAAGCGGAAGCGCGACTGCTCGAGGATCCGAACCGACGCCAGGTTCTCGCAGTTGACATAGGCCACCAGATGATCGAGCTGTCGTTCGCCCAGCGCGTAGTCGATCAATCCGTCGGTGATCTCCCGGCCGTAGCCGTTACCCCAGAATCGTTCGAGCAAGCGGTAGCCGATCTCGTTCTCGCCTTGCGGGTTGCGGATCAGCGCGCAGGTGCCGACGAACTCGCCGCCTGGGATCGATTCGATCGCCCAGACCCAAAAGGTGTTGTTCGGATCGTTGTAGTAACCAATTACGCGTTGCAGATCGGCACGGTCCTCTTCAGCCGTGGCGGCCACGCCCGTGGTGTACTGCATGACCCGCTGGTTGCCCTGCATCTCATGAAAGGGCTCGAAATCTTCAGGCTGTAAGTGCCTGACGCGGAGGCGGGAGGTCGCAAAGAGGGTCGACTTCATGGCGATCAAAGTTTTTTCCAAAGGATCCCGTCGGCATCGATCCACTCGATCGGGCCGATCGTCCTGGAGATGGTCAGGCCGCGAACCGGCTGTCCGCCGCACTCCGTGCAAAACAGTTGCAGCGCTTCGAGGGTGTCGCTTCCGAAAGAAAAGTCGTCGGAGTATTCGCCTTCGTATCCTGCGGAGGTCCAGAGGCTGCCGGAACCGGCATGGTAGTCGAGCAGCGGGCTGTCGGACCGGATCTGCAGGTTGTTGTTTTCGTAGGCCATCACAAAAAGGGTGGCCGGCGGGTTCCCGAAGCTGAGTTGGGCCGTTCGGCGTTCGCACTCGGAACCGCATTCATCTCCTCCGCAAAATTCGGTATCGGCGACAAAGGCGATCGACAGGGTATCGATCTCGCCCGAAGGATCCGTTAGCGCGACCATGGTCGTCTCCTGGTACGGTTTCATCCAGTCGATGAGTTCGGGCGTGAGGTCCGGCGCCGGCGGTTCGCAATTGCAGTCGACCGAGCTTACCAGGCAACAGGATGCGAGGCTCGTCGACAGGAAGAGAAAGAGCAAGGGCTTCATTCGGTCGATGGTTTACGAAAAGAACGCCCGGTGGCGCAAAACGCTCCCCCGCGCTATTGCAGCGCCAGCTTTTTGATGCGTACGGTCGGCCCCGGGCAGAGGGCCTGATGGCAGTTCATGCAGGCTTGCACCATGCCGTCGTACAGCTCTGCCGCTTCGGCTGGCGGCGCTTCGCGGATGGCGTCCATGGTCGCTTCGTACGACAGGGCGAAGGCGCGATATTCATCGGAAGCGGCCTTCTCCGGCTGCGTGGCCTGCGCCGTGTGGATGCGCGCATAGTCGACCGACACGGTCACTTTTTCCCCCTTGCGGACCTGCTCTTTCATCCGCTGTCCTTCCTCGAACATCTGCCGCATCAATAGCGCCAGCTCGCTATCGCCGTTCGGGTTGGCCTGGGAAGGGGTCACTGCTTCGGCAGCCGATTCGCAACTCGCTTCCGTACAGGAAAGGCCGTACCAAAGGGCGGCCAGGGCACAAACGATCATCCATTTTTTCATAGGGGCGAAGGTAAGGAAAAGGATACAAAGGTTGAAAGGGATACAAAGGATACAAAGGATACAAGGGTTGCAAGGGTTGCAAGGGGGGGTATCCAGTATCCCAACAACTTTCCGTATCTTCCTGAGGAAGAATCCATTTGTCACTCAAACCGATCTGTTATGAAACTCAAGCATTTGGGACTGATCCTTCTGGCGGTCGTGGCCGGCGAGATCGTACTGGCCCTGCTCACCACGCTCGTTCAGGAAGTCATTTACGGGCATATCGACCATTGGCTATCGGCGCCGCCGCTGCACATCGTGCTGGCGGGCATCGGCAACGTGCTGGCTGCCATCGTGGCCGGCTGGGTGGTCGGCAAGATCTCCTCCAATTATCTGACGGCGCCTTTGGCGATCGTGAGTTTGCTGATCGCCGCGGAAACCACTTGGCTGATCAGTTCGGGCCGGACCGTCGATCCGGTCTGGTTCGACGCGCTGGCCGCGTTTTCGCTGATCGTCGGGATCTGGATCGGCGGGTATCTCGACCGCTTTCTGCCCGGTCGCAGCCTGGCGGTGAACGGCTCCTAGTCGGCGGCCCTCCAGAGATTATCCTCCGGCACGGGGTCGACGTACCAGTCGTCGAGGAGCCGCGCTTCGACGATGCGCTGGTCGCCGCCGTAGTAGAAGCTGACGACGGAGCGGTCTCGCCAAACTTTTGGATTGGCCCTTAGAACCTCCTGGCTGCCGTCGGCCAGGGTCAGGCGAAGTTCGATGGGCACGGGCTTGCCGCCCCGATTGGTCACCTCGATGCGGTCGATCCCGCCATCCTGTAGTTCCACCCCGGTGATCGCCAGGTCGATGCGGTTGTACTCGAAGAACCAGGCCTTCCAGAACCAGTCGAGGTCCTTGCCGGAGCAATCGTTGAAGGTATAGAAGAAGTCGTGCGCTACCGGATGCTTGCCGGTCCATCGCCGGAAATACTCGTGCAGGCAGCGTTTGAATTCCTCCTCCCCGAGTAGTTCCTTCAGGGCCGTGTAGGCCGTGGCGGCCTTGCCGTAGGAGTTGAAGCCGTAGCCGTTCGGAAAGAGCAGATCCGTGGGGGTATAGAGCGGCAGGTCGAAGGAGGCGTCGGTCGTAGCCTTCACCTTGCGCTGATAATAACCGGGAAACGTGGCCATCGAATCGCTGAGCGGAAAGGCTCCGTAGCTGGCGTGGTATTCCAGGAAGGTAGCCCAGCCTTCGTCCATCCAGGCGTAGCGCGACTCGTTGACGCCGATCATGAAAGGCGCGTACTGATGGGCGATCTCGTGGGTGATCAACGCGATGACGTCGTCGGTGTTGTCCAGGCTCACATCGTTGACCATCATGGGGTATTCCATCATGCTGTGGCCGTTGAACACGGTCAGGTTGGGATACGGAAAGGGGTATCCCGGCATTTTCCGGGCGAAGTACTCCACCGTTTTGCGGGCCATGTCCGCTGCCTCCGGAAAGTCGACCGAGTTGGGCTGGTAGGCGGTATGGATAAAGACATCTCCGGGAGATCTTGTGTGGCGGGCCAGCACGGCATCCCAGCGGTAGTGATCGCTCAGCCCCAGCGCGAAGTCGGTGACGTCGGCGGCCTGAAAATGCCAGGAAAGTTCCGGCTGCTGGAGGGTGACCTGTGCCGCTTCGATCTCCCGGTCGGTCACGATGTGGACGACCTCTTTCGAGTCGCCGGCTTTGTCCAGGCGGTTCAGAATGGCCGGTTGCAAAACCTCCTTGGGATTTTGCAGCGAGCCGGTGGCCCAGACCACAAAGTTCCGGGGCAGGTGCACGGTGACGTCGTAACTGCCGAAATCGTTGTAGAATTCGGTCTGTTCGTTGAGCTTCGTCTCATCCCAGCCGTTCAGATCGTCGTACACGGCGATGCGCGGGAAGAAATAGGCCAGGAAGAAGGTGGTGGAGTCGACCACGCCTTCGCGAATGTCGTCGGGGGTCGTGCCCAGGTCGTAGGTCCATTCCATCCGGACCACCGTTTGCCCGCCGGGAGGCAGCGGCCGAGGTAGTTCGACCCGGTGGTTCGTGGCGTCGCCGCTGTGATTGACTTCCTCACTGTTCCAGTCTATGGGAAATTCGCCGATGGTCAGCTTGTGCACCTGAAATCCTTCGGTCAGGAACCCGGGCGAAACGTCGAAGGCTCGTTGCGAGGTCGGCACCCGGGTGTTCTGCGCCAGTTTGAAGTTGAACTCCCGGAGTTCGTCGGGGCTGTTATTGACATAGGCAATGACCGCCTCACCCCGGATCTCCGTGGAGGGGGGCGATACCCAGATCTGCAGCCAGTAGTCGGCGCGGTTCTGCCAGTAATTCGGGCCGGGTTGGCCGTCGAGGCTGCGCGTGCCGGCTTCGTAGGCGCGCTGCAGGTCGACGGGTTGATAGAGGGTCGACTGGGCGTTCAGGCCGGAACAAGTCCAACCAAACAGGAAAAGAGACAGTAGAGCGGTTTTCATGGGGTGAAGATAGGGAAATACCGTTGCTTGTCATTTCCAAAACATCCACCACTTCGAACCGGGAGAGCGGATCGCTCGCAGTTGGGCGTCCCAGCGGGTGCATTCGAGCGGCTCGTCTACCCGGGTGTTGATCCGTCTGAATTTCCCGGCTTTCTGCAGCTGGCTGAAGAGGGAGTTCTCAAGGAGTTCCAGCTGTTCGGGGGGAGTGAGTTTCCAAAGGACGACGATCAATGAATTGGAACGGCACTTGGGACAGAGCAGCCGGTGTTGATAGTCTTTGTCGTTCCCGCGGAGCAGGTCGACGGTGATCGCGCTCACTTCGTGCTGGTCGTAGATATGGTGGCAGTGGGCGCAACTGACCTTGAGAAAATCGTCGGTATACCAGTCCGGGAGACCGCGTGGTTTGGCAATTTGAAAAAAAACGGTCATGGCAAGTTGCCGATAATATTTGACCGTCGTTTGGAGGATGAGATTTTCCGCGGTCATCAATTTGGGAAACTCGGCATGCATTTTCTTTTCGAATGTGGCCATGTGGTCGAAAAGGAGGTAAAACCCGCCCCCGTTTTCGGGAGCATTGGTGCGGCGTGCAAAGGCTTTTAGGGCCAAGGCCTCCCGGCCGCGTGCCAGCAGTCTATCCGGGTTGATGCTGGACGTAAAAGCCTGGTATTCGTCGGAGTGTTCCTGTGTGATGAAATGGAGATCTCTTGCCCAAATGCCCCAGATCTTGCTATGTTGATCTTTCAATACGGCAAAGTTCTCCGTAACCAGTTTGGCTCGATACTTCATTTGCTGTGCTTGAGAAGACAATTTATTCTTTTCAACTTGGGAAAATTACCATTTTTTCGACAAGATCGCACTTTTAGAGAGCGGCAAATCGAAGGTCTTTTTCCGAAATGGCGAGGGGGCTCGCAGGGGGTCTTTTTCTAAAAATATCCGGGTTTTAAGTGTATCTTGACCTTCCGTCGTCGCAAATTCAACCTTTGCGTGTCCCGGTCGTTCTATCTATTCACCTCACTGTCGTGCCTATGAGTCCGAAAGCCATTCGCGTGGTCGCCCTCGTCATTGCCGCCCTGTTGCTGGGCGCTTTTCTGCTATACCAGTTCGGTTTTCTTGCGAAGGAAAGTCCGGAGTCGATCGCCGCCACGCCGCCGCCGAACCCGGGCGGAGCGACCAATGCGATTCCCGTCAAAGCGCAGCTCATTCGCTCGCTGGAACTGACCGATTTCATCACCGTGAGCGGCTCGACCTTGCCGGCCGAAGAGGTGATGGTCAGCAGCGAAGTGCCGGGTAAGGTCAAGGAGATCCTTTTCCGCGAAGGAGATGTCGTGAAGAAGGGTGCGTCGCTCATCCATCTCGACGACGACGAGTTGATGGCCCAGCGCAATCGACTCGAGGTGCAGGCTCGCCTGAACGAGAAGATCGCCGAGCGGCTCAAGGCCCTGTACGAAAAGGAAGGGGTCAGCTTGCAGGAGTTGGAGATCGCCGAGGCCGAGTACCAGAAGGCGCTGTCTGAACTGACCCTGCTCGATGCTCAGCTCGAAAAGCGCGTGATCCGGGCGCCGTTTTCCGGCCGACTCGGTTTGCGGCTGATCAGCGAAGGCAGCTATCTGGCGCCGGGCACGGCCATCGTGCCCCTGGTAAAAAGCGATCCGATCAAGATCGAGTTCTCCGTGCCGGAAAAATATAGCCGGATGATCGGAAAAGGCACCAACATTGAATTTCAGGTCGACGGCATTCCCGGCCGGCAGAAGGCCACGGTCGAGGCGGCCGATCCGACCATCGACGCCACGACGCGTACCTTCCGGCTCAAGGCCAGCGCGCCGAACCCGGGCTCGAAGATCATCCCGGGGGCTTTCGCCAATGTGCGGGTCAACCTGAAGGCCTACGACCAAACGATCCTGGTGCCCACCGAGGCGGTGGTGCCGGAACTGGGCGGAAAGAAGGTGTTCGTATATCGCGGCGGACAGGCCGAATCGGTGCCCGTCACTACCGGGATCCGGCAGGAAGCGCGCATACAGGTCACCGAGGGCCTGGAGCCGGGTGATACCATCATCACTACGGGGGTACTGCAGATCCGGCCGGGCGCGGCGGTCACCATCACGGAATTGGAGTAATTCGCAAACCAATCACCCTACGCTATGAGCCTATCCTCTATCAGCATACAACGTCCGGTATTGGCGACCGTTCTGTCGGTCACCATCGTCCTGTTCGGACTGATCGGCCTCAATTTCCTGGGCATTCGCGAATATCCGAGCGTCGATCCGCCGGTCATCACGGTATCGACCAACTATGTGGGCGCCAACGCCGACATCATCGAGTCGCAGCTGACCGAACCCATCGAAGAGGCGGTCAACGGCATCGCCGGCATCCGGTCCATTTCATCGGTGAGTCGCGACGGACGTAGCACCATTACGGTCGAGTTCAACCTGGAGGTCGACCTGGAAACGGCCGCCAACGACGTGCGCGACAAGGTGGCGCAGGTGGTTCGCAACCTGCCGCCCGACGCCGATCCGCCGGTGGTGTCGAAAGCGGATGCCGACTCCAATCCCATTATCTTCCTGAACATTCAGTCGGAACAACGCTCGTTGCTGGAGCTGACCGACATCGCCGAGCATGTGTTCAAAGAGCGTTTGCAGACCATCAACGGGGTCAGCGAGATCCGCGTGTGGGGAGCCAAGAC
>JAGQXA010000351.1 GCA_020436865.1 Saprospiraceae bacterium
CTGGCCGGCGTGCTGGCCATTCCGATCGTGCTCGTCGCCCGTTACCTGGCCCTGGCCGGACCGATCCGGCTGTTCCAGAAGCGCCTTGCTTTTGCGCCGAAGACGGATCTCATCATGACCTGGGGCGGTCTGCGAGGGGGCATTTCCATCGCGCTCGCCCTGTCGCTTTCGGAAAGCATGGAACGCGAACTCTTACTGACCATCACCTACATCGTCGTCATCTTCTCGATTATCGTACAAGGGCTGACCGTCGGCAAACTGGTTAACCGAGTACAGCGCCAAAACACATAATCCATTACCTGAATCCACCAAAAATCTGAATCATGGATCCCATCCTATACGCCCTGGAAGGAAATGTGGCCCGGATCACCCTCAACCGGCCGGAAGTGTACAACAGCTTCAACCGCGACATGGCCCTGCTGTTGCAACAGGTGCTCGACGACTGCGCGGCAAATGCGGAGGTACGCGCTTTGTACCTGACCGGCGCGGGGAAGGCCTTTTGCGCCGGGCAGGACCTTCAGGAAGTGACCGGCGAGAACGCCCCCACCCTCACCAAGATCCTCAGCGAGCACTATAATCCGATCGTGCAACGGCTGCGCAACATCGAAAAACCGGTCGTGTGCGCCGTTAACGGCGTAGCGGCGGGCGCCGGCGCGAATATCGCCCTGGCCTGCGACATCACCGTGGCGGCCGAATCGGCCTCTTTCATCCAGGCCTTCAGCAAGATCGGCCTCATCCCCGACAGTGGAGGCACCTACTTCCTCCCACGCATCGTCGGCCGGCAAAAAGCGACGGCCCTGATGATGCTCGGCGAAAAGGTCGACGCCAAAGAAGCCGAACGCCTGGGCATGATCTACCGCTTTTTTCCGGATGCCGCCCTGGAAAAAGAAGCTTTTCAACTGGCCGTCCAACTGGCCGCCATGCCGACCATCGGGCTGGGCCTCACCAAACGCGCGCTTAACTACTCGCTCAACAACGATCTGGAAAAACAACTGGCGATCGAGAACCAACTGCAAACCTCCGCAGGGCGTACCGCCGATTACAAGGAGGGCGTGCAGGCCTTCCTCGAAAAGCGCAAACCGGTATTTAAAGGGGAATAAAAAAGAGCGGGCAGTGCCCGAAAGACTGCCCGCTCTTTTTGCAGAAAGAGATCTGGCTACGGCAGGATCACCGCATCGATCACGTGCACCACGCCATTGTTGGCCTGCACGTCGGTGAAAACGATGTTCACCGTATTGCTGGCGCTGGTCAGCGTCGGATCGCTGTCGCCCAGGCCGACCGTCAGGGTCACCCCTTCTTCGAGCATGGGCACCTCCTGCCCATCGCTCAGATCGGTGGAGCGCACATTACCGGCTGTCGTGACGTGCGACTTCAGGATGGACTCCAGCAGATCGACGGGCACCTCGTCAAGGGAAGCATATCCCGTATCGGTCAGCAGCGCTGCAAAAGCAGCATTCGTCGGGGCAAATACCGTGAACGGCCCTTCACCCGACAGCACGCCGACGAAATCGGTCGTCAGATCGGCGCGGGTGAGCGCCGCCACCAGCGAGGATAGATCGGGATTAGACAGTGCGAAGGTCACTACGGTCGGCAAACCGATCACAGCGGAAACCTTGTGGATCACCCCGTTCGTAGTTTCGAGATCGGCCTCCGTGACCGTCGACTCTCCGTTGAGGGTCACCTGGCCGCTGGCCACCTCGATGAAGAGGCTCAGATTGGTGTTCGCGTCGAAAGCGGTCGGGGCGGCCGTGGTAGCATAGCCGGTCGACAGGTCGGTCGACAGGAACTTCCCACCCAGCACGTGGTTGAGCAAGACCGATTTCAGCACGTCGGCCGGAGTAGCCTCGATCGAGCCGGTTCCGGCAGCGTCGAGGAACGCCTGAAAGGCCGTGTTGTTCGGGGCGAATACCGTAAACGGCCCGGCCGATTGCAGGGTCGTTACCAGATCGGCCTTGATCACGGCGTCGACCAGCAGGCTGTAATTTTCGTCGGCCTGCAGGTACTCCACAATGTCCTGATCCATGGGCGGATCGGTGTCGTCGTCGTTGTCGCAGGCAGCGAAGGCAAAGATCGAGAGGGCCAACACCCACAAGAATTTCAGATCAAATACTCGGTTTTTCATAGAACTCTTTTTGGTTAGAAAATTCGTGGGATCAACCACAGAAAAACCGAAAGGTTCATGAAGAGCGGCAAAAGAAGCGCCTGGCTTTTCACTTCGTGCAGTTTTGCCAAAAATCCGTCAATTTTCGGGGAAAGGAAGGAAAGGAAGCTGGTCGCAGGTGGTCGGTCGCCTGGCCGAGAGAGTCCGGTAATTACGGGTTAGTTGCCAAAGAAGCGCCAACCACCCGCGACCAGCCGTAGCACAAAAAAAGTTCCGGCGACCTTGGGGCAGGTCGCCGGAAGCAAACTAAACATGGCACGTACTTGTCGCTCCATTCTGCAGGCTACCTGCCAAACGGCAGGCGCCCGCAGAAACGGAACGAAACGATGCAGCGCGATCGTTTTCACAAGGAAAGGGGTAAATTGTTTTCATAGGTCCACATTTGGAAATCGGATGCCACAAAGGAAAACACTACCTCCCCTCCCCGCAATACCCTGGAAGCGACTTAAGAAAATTTAACGCGCATTTCAACCGCTGCGCGATAAATGTTAATTTCACAACCCAACAGCAAGATTCTGTTTTTCAGTACTTTGTACGAATTGTTAAAACCCTTGTTTGTTGGGGTTAAAAAGTTTAACGCCTTGCCGGATCCAGAAAACCCACATTTCCCTGCCGATCAGGAGTTCAGCGGACTCCACCCGCAGTGGCGGCAGCGTCTCCGTTCGGACCGCCCGACGCCTTCCACCGAAGAGTTGTTGTCGGGCATCCTGGCTGGCGACCGCGTCGCGCTTGGACGGGCCATCACCCTGATCGAAAGCCAACGGCCCGATCAACGCGAGTCGGCCCGGCAACTGGTGGAAGCCTGCCTGCCGCAGGCCGGCCGTTCCATTCGCATCGGGATCACCGGCTCGCCGGGCGTAGGCAAAAGCACGTTCATCGAGGCCTTTGGCCTGTACTTGCTGCAGCAGGGCCGAAAGGTGGCCGTGTTGGCCGTCGACCCCAGCAGCCGTAGCAGCAAGGGCAGCATCCTGGGCGACAAGACGCGCATGGAAGAACTGGGCCGCCACTCCGACGCCTTCGTACGCCCCTCGCCGGCCGGCGATTCGCTCGGCGGAGTCGCCCAAAAGACCCGGGAGGCGATCTACCTCTGCGAAGCGGCGGGCTACGACGCCATTCTCGTGGAAACCGTCGGCGTCGGACAGTCGGAGACGGCCGTGCACTCCATGGTCGATTTCTTCCTCCTCCTGCTGCTGCCGGGCGCCGGCGACGAGTTGCAGGGCATCAAGCGGGGCATCGTCGAGATGGCCGATCTGCTCGTCGTCAACAAAACCGACGGCGACCGCGTCGAGGCGGCCAGGCAAACGCAACGCGCGTACCGCAACGCGTTGCACCTTTTTCCCGCAAAGGAAAGCGGACAGCCGGTACAGGTGCTCACCTGCTCTGCCTTACAGCCGAGCGGCATGGCCGAGGTCTGGAAGAATGTCGTCGATTTCCAACAAAGCGTCACAGCCAGCGGTTATTTTGAAGAGCGCCGCCGTCAACAGGCTGCCTTCTGGCTCGAAGAGAGCATTCAACGGCAGCTGCGCGAATGGTTCGACCGGCACCCCGAAGTGCGCACGGCCTGGCCGGAAGTCCGGCAAAAGGTCGCCCAGGGCGAATGGTCGTCCTTCAAAGGCGCAGCCTATTTGCTGGACTTATTCAAGCAATAGGGTCGAAACGCTCAGCGCCTTCCGACCGCTAACCAGAGATCAGATATGGCAGACCATCAGAAACACGCCAAACTCAAGCGCCCCGCACTGGGGCAATTTGCCCGCCGGGAATGGGCCGTCATCGGTACGCCCTGCGGTGAGATCCAGCGCCTGGCCGACGGCCTCATAGCAAGGCTCCACGAGCGCTGGAAAGTAGCTTACGTCGACGCCGACCACGCCAAGGCCGATTCGTCGGCAACTGCCCTGCCGGGCAAGATTGGCCAAGGCGCGCAGCTGGTCTATACCGACCGGATCCATTACCACCAGCTCGAGTGGCGGGGGGAAACCGGGCCCTTCCAGTTTCGGCCTCTGTTCAACGCCACCGACGCAGCGATCGTCAACGGCAATCACTTCACTGCCCGGCAGCAGATCGTCGTGATCGATCCGCGGAAAGCGGAATCGCTTTCGCGAAAACTCGACCGGCTGACCGACGTGCAATTGATCTTGTATGCCTCCGGCGGCGAGGAGATCCCCGATTTTCTCCGATCGGCAATTCCCAAGCTGTCCGATCTGCCCGCCTTCCGCCTGGAGGAAGTCGACGCGATCGCCGACTGGCTCGAACGGCAGCTACTGACTTCTCTGCCGCCGGTACGCGGATTGGTATTGGCAGGAGGTAGGAGCGTGCGCATGGGGCAGGACAAAGGATTGCTCGATTACCACGGCGCTCCGCAACGCGAACATTTATACAGGCTAATGGCCGCCCTGGGGGTACCTCCCAGCCTGTCGTGCCGGGCAGATCAGCTCGCCACCCTACCGAAAAAGCTAGCGGCCTTGCCCGATACTTTCCTCGAACTGGGTCCCTATGGCGCCATCCTGTCCGCCTTCCGGGAGGATCCCGACGCGGCCTGGCTGGTGATCGCTTGCGACCTGCCGTTGATCGACGAAACCACCATCCGCTACCTGCTGGAGCGACGCGATCCTACGCGAGTGGCCACGGCCTTTCAAAGCCCGGTGAACGAGTTTCCGGAGCCTCTCATCGCGATCTGGGAACCTCGGGCCTATCCCGTTTTACTGCAATTCCTGTCGCAGGGGTACTCCTGCCCGCGGAAGGTACTGATCAATGCCGACGTGAAACTGCTCGAAGCCCCCGATCCGCGGGCGTTGCACAACGTCAACAGCCCGGAAGAGTACCGGGAGGTCGTCGAAGCGCTCCGGTCGAAGGCCACCAATTGATCCATCGTCGAATTCCCGACGGTCATCGAATCAATTAGGAGCATTTGCGGAATTTGCCTATTTTGAACGACGAATTAGTTATCACCACAAAACTCATTAAAGAATGGCAAATCAACCCATTAACGACCAACTTAGCGAAAAGGACGAACGGCTTTGGGCCACTTTATCCCACCTGGGAGTCATTGCCGGTTTCATCATTCCCTTCGGCAATATCATTGCCCCCCTGGTCATCTGGCTGGTTCAGCGCGAGAAGTCGGCGTATGTGGATGAACACGCCAAAGAGGCGCTCAACTTCCAGATCACGGTGACCATCGCCGCGATCGCCTGCTTCATCCTCATCTTCGTATTCATCGGCATCCTGTTGCTGGCCGCCCTCGGTATTTTCAGCCTGGTCGTTTCGATCATCGCCGCCATCAAGGCCAATCAGGGCGAGTCCTATACGTATCCCGTCTCCCTGCGGTTGGTGAAATAATAGGTCAGCGGTCGGAACGTCGCCTGCGTTCCGACCGCCCAAATCCATCTCATGTCCTTACAGGTTCACCCCTTTTCCGGACAGGCAGCCCTTCCATTTATCGACGAGCTCGCGCGGCTACGCATTCAGGTGTTTCGCGAGTTCCCCTACCTCTACGAGGGTGATTACGAGTACGAACGGAACTACCTGCAGACCTTTCTCGGCGCTCCCGGCAACCTCCTGGCCCTGGCCTTCGACGGCAGCCGGGTGGTCGGCGCCTCTACGGCCATGCCGATGATCCACGAAACGCCCAACATTCAGGCCCCTTTCCAGGAAAAAGGATTTGACCTCGAGCGGATCTATTACTTCAGTGAATCCATTCTCGAAAAGGCCTATCGCGGCCGGGGTATCGGCAAGGAATTCTTTCGGTTACGCGAAGAAAAGGCCGTCGAACTCGGCGGCTTCGGACTGCTGGCCTTTTGCGCCGTGCTGCGCCCGGCCGACCATCCGCTTCGACCGCCGGATTATGCGCCGCTCGATGCCTTCTGGCAGAAGCAAGGATTCTCCCGGCATGACGAGTTGGTATGCACTATTCCCTGGAAAGACCTCACCGAACCGGCAGAAAGCCCCAAATCACTCGTGTTTTGGCTCAAGGAAATCCGACCGCACTGATCCGTTTCCTGCTTTGGCTCTGTTTGCTGGGGCCGGGCGTCGCCTGGTCGCAACCGGCAGATCCGGCCTGGAAATTCCGCCTGCCGGACGTCTTGCAGGAGGTTTCCGGCCTGGCCATTACCGGAACGGAGGAATTCTGGTGGCTGAACGACAACGACCACCCGCCTACCCTGTACCGAACCGACGGCCGCGGCCGGCTGGTCGATTCGATCTACCTGCAGGGGGCCCTCAATCGCGACTGGGAAGATCTAAGCACGGATAACAAGGGCTATTTCTACATCGGCGACACCGGCAACAACTGCAACTGCCGGCGCGACCTCCGGATCTATCGCTACCTTCCCGATAGCGGCGAGCTCGACTCCATTCTCTTCCGGCTGCCCGATCAGGGGCAATTCCCTCCGGAACAACCCTGGCGGAACTTCGACCTCGAGGCCTTCTTCTGGTGGAACGACAGCCTCCACCTCTTTTCCAAGAATACGCTGAAGGGAGGGAATTTCTACACTAAGCACTATGTGCTGCCCGACAGCCCCGGCAACCATGTAGCCGAGCTGCGCGACAGCCTTTTCCTGAAAAAGCGGGTCGTAACCGCCGCCGCCATCTCCGACGACGGTCAGACGGTCGCCCTCCTGGCTTATCACTTCCGTCTTTTCCTTGGGTTTATTCCCAGTTCAAAGGCCAACGTGTTCTTCCTGGAGGATTATCCGGCGGGACATTTCCTGCAAGGCAAGGTGAGAA
>JAGQXA010001041.1 GCA_020436865.1 Saprospiraceae bacterium
GTGGCGACCAGGGCGAAGAAATCGCTCCAGCCCTCGCCCATTTGCTCCGGCCCGGAGAGGCAGCCCGAATTGAAGCGGCCGCCGGTGAGGCGGGTCGAGAGTCCGTGGGCATATTCGTGCGCGATGATGCCATTGTCGAAATCGCCGGTCCGCCAGGTCGGTCCCGAATCTTCGGGCACGCCCATGGTCACGGTCAGTCCGCTGCCGGCGTACTGGCGAATGAGCGCGCAACTGCTCACTGAAAGGGAGACGGTGGGGATGTTGGGTTCTTCCACGCCGGCGTTGCCGGCCATGTCGTTGGCCTGATCGTCGAAGTTGCAGATGATCACGGCGATGGCGCCTGCTTCTTCCGCATTTTTCGCTTTCAGTTCGAACACGCATCCACCCCGGTCGACCATGGCGATCTTGCCGGTCAGGTCGTTGGCGAAAGGCAGCTGGCAGCCGTCGGAGGTGTAGGGCGTGAGCACTTCGTCGTCGACCACCACCACTTCGCCCGAAACGGTGACATCGAGCGGCGAGGGGCCGAACTCGGCCAGGCCGGTATTGTAGAGGCCGGCCACGGCTGCCGGGGCGGTCACTTCCAGCAGGGTGTTGCCGGTATTCCAGTGGAACATGCGCATGCGGCCGTTGTTGCCGTCGGAGGTCGGCAGGAAGTCGGCATTGTTCAGTTCGTCGAACCCTTCGGGATCTTCGCCGCCATAGGAGGCCAGGGCATTCACCACGTCGTTGTCGCCGTCGCCGGGCCCCTGGCCGTAGTGGTTGGCCTGGTAGTTGCCGGCGTCTTCATCGAAGCCGTAGTGGTAGAGGAAATCGTGCATGGCGTTGCTCAGGTAGAAGAGGTTGGTCACCGCCGCATCCTTCATGTCGTTGGGTTCGAGGGCCGGATCGTAGGGGAAATCGAAATTCAGCGTCGGACCTCCGTCGGTATCCACGGACGGCATCTGGTTGGCGTCGCCATCGTAGAAAGCGTAGGCGTTATTGCCGCGCGTGATGGTGTATTCCGCTCCGTCGGCCCCGTCGGTATCGTGCCAGCCGAAAGGCGAGGCGATGGGGTCGGCCGGGCTGTCGAGCAGTTGCCGGTCGCCGTGCGACGGACTTTCCACCGGCAGCGGGAAGACGTTGTATACGGCGCCGTCGGTGATCAGCGGCAGGGTGGGGATGGAGGCTTTTTGGGAAAGAGCGTTTTCTTCCCTGCAATCGTCCTCGTGGCGGTAAGGCATATCGCCGAAGGAGCAGGATAGCAGGCGGTTCTTTTGTTCGAGTACTTGTCCGCTGAGGGCGTCGACGCGAAAGTCCCAATAAGCCCGGGCATCGAAGGGGTCGATGTTCAGGTCCCACACCAGGCGGACCGATCGGTCGGGCAGCAGAAGGTAGCGCAGTTGTATCCGGATCGGCTCGCGGGAGATCGTGCCCCCTTCGTAGCGGTAAGTCAGGTCGTCGATCTTCTCCAACATACGCGGCGGCAGGGCGGGCATGGCCCCGATCGCGGCTGCTGCTTCCAGCACTGCTTCTCCCGGCGTGAGGACCGGGGCGGCGGCGTTCACTTTTTCCGCCAGGGAGGGAATAAAACGCTTGCCGACCGATAGTACCCGTCCGTCGGGCAGGATATTGAGGTTGAGAATGGCGTTGTGCACTTCGATCCCCTGATGGCGCTGTACGAAGTAGAGGTGCGTCACGCCATTGTGTTTGCTGGTCAGCTGTTGGCTGAGGTGCATATCGGTCACATCTTGCGCCGTCAGCCCCCAGTCGGCTCGGTGTTGTTGGATGTGCTCCAGGGCCAGTTCGAGCGGCGGCCGCACCTGTGCCGGCAGGGAGAAAGAGAGGATGAATCCGAAGAAAAGAGACAAACCGGTCGTGTAGAGAAACTTCATGGGACGAAACGTTTTTGTGGAAGCCCAAAATTAAGGGAAAAAATGATTGGAAGTGGGATATGTGATGTGAGATGTGGGAGGGGTGATTTCCTGCCCTTTTTACCTTTGTTACTTCTGTTACCCTTTCAACCCTTTCTCCCTCTTCGCCCCTTTTACCCTTTTCTCCCCTTTCAACCCTTTTCGCCCAAATAAACTTGGTCGTTACGGCTTTCGGAGATCGGTTGGCCACTCTCCGAACTCTTCCTTGAACATTTTCGAAAAATAGCTGGGGTTGTTGAAGCCGACCCGGTAGGCGATCTCCGCCACGGTCAGATCGGTCGTTTCCAGCAATTCCTTGCCCTTCTCGAGGCGAACCGACCGGATCAAATGGGTGGCTGACTTACCGGTCAGGGCCTTTAGCTTGCGGAACAGATGAGAGCGACTCATGTGCACCTCCCGGCAGAGCTGGGGCATGCCGAAATCCTCGTCGGCCAGATTCGCTTCGATGATTTGCAGGACTTTCTGCAGGAAAACTTCCTCGGGCGATTGAAGGCGGGCTTTGCCCATTAGCCGCAGTTGGCCGGTTTGTCCGAAGCGCTCCTGGAATTGCCGGCGCAGGGCGATCAGATTGTCCATGCGGACCAACAATTCTTCCCGCTGAAAGGGTTTGGCAAGATAGGCGTCGGCGCCCTGGGTCAGGCCTTCCAGTTTGGAACGCTGGTCGGCCTTAGCGGTCAGCAGGATGATGGGGATGTGGCTGGTGCGTTCGTCGGCTTTGAGGGTGGCGCAAAGTTCGTAGCCGTCTTTTTCCGGCATCATCACGTCGCTGACGATCAGGTCGGGGATGTGTTCCA
>JAGQXA010000352.1 GCA_020436865.1 Saprospiraceae bacterium
ATCGTCTACGAATTCATGCACATGCGCTACGAGGTCAAGGGCCTCGCCATGAGCGTACTGCTGCCGACCGTTCTATTGGTCTGGGCCATGATCGCCTTCTTCCAGGAAGGAAGTTCCTGGGGCGCACGGCGCGCTCAGATCAAGGAAAAGAACGCCGAAAAGGTCGAAATGTCGGCGCAGCCCGAAGGGATGCTTCTCGACGCGCAGACCAAAGAACTGCAATAAGCCACGGCAACGTCAAAAAAGGCGGGAACCCCAGGGTTCCCGCCTTTTTCATTTCAACAAAGCCCGGACCTGCTTGTTTTCCAAGCAGATCTATACTCAAGCGAGCGTGGTTTGAAAATCCCAAGCCACTTCTTCGTCGATATAATCTCAGCTAGCACAAGTATGGCTTCATCAAAGAAAAAATGGTCGCTGGCAGCCCTGATCGGCGCCGGCGCCTTGTTCCTCCTGCTGGTCTTGTTTCCGGCCGGTTCCTGGTTCTATCTGCAGCGCGGACTGAACTACCGCCTGGCTGCCCTGGAAGAACTCAAGGACCTTGGCCGCCTGCCCGCTGATCTCGCCTACGTGAATCAAAGCGGCTCGATCATCGATACCGCCTTCTTGCAGGGTAAGGTGCTGATAGCGGGCGTGCTCAGCGGCGACCGGCAGCAGGATCAGCCGATCGTCGATCGCCTGCGCAAGCTGCACGAGCAGTTCGATCAGCGCGACGACGTGCTGTTCCTTTCGCACCTGCCCGAGCGCGAACCGGCAGCCCTGCTAGCAGAGGCCGAAGCGCTGGGGATCCGCGATACCGCCCAGTGGATGTTGCTGGCCACGCCCGAAGGACAACTGGAGTCCCTGCGCGCCGCCTATCACCTGCAAGATCCGAGCGAGGTTTGCCTGATCGATACGACCCTGATGGTGCGCAAGGTATACCGCACATCCGAAAATGCCGACATGGGGCGCCTCGTCGAGCACATCGCCCTGATCATGCCCTTCGTCGCCGAGCGGGAACTCATTTTCAAGAGAGAGAAGGAAAAGTGAGGGGGGGCGTTGGTCCGAATGGCATTCGGACGTTTTGTTTGGGGATACTGGATGCTGGATATAAAACTACGATCGCATGACAGCAAGTAATACCACACAGATCAAGAAGCTAAACACGGCCGCCTGGATCGTCAGTGCACTCGTGTTGTTCCTGGTGGCCCTGATGCGCGAGCTGAAGATCCCACTGCCGGAGGGCGTCGACTTCGGCTTTTTGCCGCCTTTCCACGCGACCGTCAACGCCATTACGGCCCTGGTGCTTTTGGCGGCGTTGTATTTCATTAAGCAAAAGAACATCGAGCGGCACCGGCAGATGATCTTCCTGGCACTTGGGCTCTCGGTCGTATTCCTGTTGTCGTACGTGACCTATCACATTACCACTCCCGAAACCCTGTACGGCGATGCCGACGGGAATGGGGTGTTGAGCCCGGAAGAACTAGCGGCAGTAGGCGGTACCCGCACCCTTTACCTGGTCGTTCTGTTGACCCACATCGCGCTGGCGGCGGTCGGCTTTCCCTTTATCCTCTTCACCTTCGTCAGGGGGTACACGATGCAGGTGGAAAAACACCGCCGCATGGCCCGTTGGGTGTACCCGGTCTGGCTGTACGTGGCGATCACCGGGCCGGTTTGCTATCTGATGCTCATGCCGTATTATTAGTCTTTCCTCTTTCTACTTTTCTCTTTCTACGAGAACAGACCTCAAAGAAAATCGCTATTTTTGACCGGTAAATGATGACGAATATGTTCCGCAAGACGCATAAACTTCTCCAACTGCTGGCCTTGGTCTTTGCTCTGCAACTCGTAGCTCCTGCTGCGCAGCTGGAGGCGCAGTGCCCCATGTGCCGCATGTCGGCCGAAACGAACCTGAAGAATGGCGGTAGCGCCGGCAAAGGCCTGAATGCCGGCATTTTGTACATGCTGGCCACGCCCTATCTGTTGGTCGGGGCGATCGGTTTCATCTGGTACCGCAATCGCCGCAAGGACGAAGACGAAGAGATCTGAAAATATAGGATTTGTTGAAAAATGGAAAGGGCTAACCGCGTCGCGGTTAGCCCTTTTTTCTTGCGATGTATACGGGATGCCCGTAGGGCTTAGAAGCCGAAGATCGCCCCGACGGTCAGCACCAGCTGATCGGCATCGCCGATCACGTACTTGACCTCGCCGAGCAGGCCGAGCGCATCGGTGATCGGAAGTTGAATACCCCCACCGAGGTTGAGGCCGAGCTCTGAGTCGGAAGCATCGCCGAAGGCGCCCAGATCGACGCTGACGAAAGCGAGGTTCAGACCGGCCAGCGCATAGACCAGAAAGCTTTCGTTGAGGAAGAGGTAGTGCCCGTCGACGTTGAGGGTCGAGAAGTTGACCGGATCGTCGACCAGGAAGAAGGTGAAGTTGGCCGAACCGCGGATGTTCTCCATGAACTGGTACATGGCCCGGGCCTGGATGCCGATGGCGCCATCGCCGTCGACGCCCGAATCGGTGCCGTAAGCTAGGCCGGCGCCGGCGCTGAATTGAGCGTGTGCGGACTGGAAGCCGAGGAAGCCGGCCACGAGCATCAGGGTGATAAATACTCTTTTCATTCGTGATAGGTTTTTTAAGTAATTGGTTTTAAGCAATGCCAAGATAATAAAATATTCTTTGGTCGCACCTTTGACCCCTGCAAGGCCTCGCCGAATACCCTACATGGGGTAATCAGCGCAATTCGTTCGAGAGGATCAGATAGACGATCTCCGACGACCG
>JAGQXA010001042.1 GCA_020436865.1 Saprospiraceae bacterium
AGGGGGGGGAAGGGGTAGGGGAGGAAGAAGGAATAGAGGGGTGGGGAGGGAGCGAGGGGGACGGGGGGGAGGGGGGCGCAGGGGGGATGATCGGCTGAGTTTGTATGCGGATAGCTAGGGGGAGCGAACAATCGGGGTCGACCTGTAACAGCGGTTCCGAAGAGTGCTGTTCCGGGCCAGTAGAAGGTTGGTGTGCCGCGAGTTCGGGTAGCTCGACGGGAATCTCTGCTAGCGCCGGGTGGGGGTACTTCTCCTCTTGCGCCAGATCGTCCTTGCCGGCAAGCCAGTTCTCCGGGCAGCGTTCCAGCCACGGATCGGCCGAAGGTTGCTCCTGCAGGGAAAACGCGACGCGATCCGTCGGCAATCGATCGGGCGAAACGGTTCCGCCCCAGTACCAGGTGGCCAGGCCGAAGCCCAGGGTTCCGCCCAGGAGCAAGAGCAGCAGGGCTGCCGAGCGCTGCCACCAGGGCAGCATAGGCCGAACCGGCATTTCCCGGTCGAGCAGCCGGCGCATGTCCAGCCAGGCCTGATCGACAAAGCGATCGTCGATGGGATTGTTTTTCCTATCCTGCATAATGTTTGGTTCTGCTAGTCCGGTAAATCATTTCCTTCAGTTTCTGCCGGGCGTTCGACAGATGCCATTTCGAAGTACCTTCGCTGATGGCGAGTTGTTCGCCGATCTCCACATGCGAATAGCCTTCGATAGCGTAGAGCCGGAACACCTCGCGCGTAGCCGGCGGTAGCTGGTCCACCATGTTAAGGAGATCCTCCAGATACAGCTGTGACAAGCCGCTCTGTTCGGTGGAGGAGTCCCAATCTTCGAGGACCAGAAAGTGCAGGTTTTTGGATCGTTTGCGGAAGTAGTCGGACAACGCGTGGAAGACCAGGCGCCGCACCCATCCTTCCAGGGAGCCTTTGAAAGAGAAAGTGTGCAATTTTTGGAAGACCCTCAGGAAGCCATTGTTGACGATGGTCATGGCTTCTTCCCGGTCGGAGGTATAGCGGAGGCACATCTGCATCATCGTCAGGAAATACCGGCGATACAGTTGTTCCTGAGAGCTGCGTTCGTTGCGCACGCAGCCCTCTACGAGGTCCCGCTCCATGTCTTGCTCCGTGGGCCGCATAGGGTGATTCTACCAAAGTTGAAGTCCGATCCGCAAAGTCGTTCGCTGAAAGGTCACCCTTTCGATGATCGTGTCGCCCCCGAAATTTGGGCCGAAATAATAGGTGGCATCCTGCCAGCGCGGCCCCAGATCGAAGGTCAGCTGCAGGTCGTCGCCGATCGGGAAACGCCATCCCAGGGCCGGATGGGCATAAAACCCGCCCTCGGCGTCGAAGATGTTCGAGTCGGCGTTCTTCAGGGCAAAACCATATCCGCCTTGCACACTGGCATAAAATCCCGGCCATTTCTTCAGCGGGAACATCCGGGCCTCGGCAAAGACCGGAACGGCCATCTCGCCATCGCCCGGATCGTAGAGGTCCCAGCCGACGCCTACCCCCAGCCCCAGCCAGCGCGATAGCTGACGGCCGGCGACGAACGAAAGCCCAAAGCCCAGGTAAGAGTCGCCGAAATCGCCCTCGGCTGCCGAGAAGGCCAGGTCGCAGTGCTGATACCAGCCTTTCAGGTTCAGATCGGCCGAGCTGTAACGGGGCGAATGGGATTTCGAATGGGTTTCGGCTCCCACCTGCACGATCTTTTCGATCTCGTCTTCGCGGAAGGCCAGCTGATGTCCGCCTTCGATCTCGATCTGTAGTTCTCCTCCCCTTTCGTACGACAGGATCTTGGCCCGGAACACGCTGCCATTTTTCAAATAGACCACGTCGGTATAAGTGGCCGGGGCTTCCTGCGCCAGCATGGTCGTCAGGAAGACCAGCTGCAGAAGCAGCAAAACGGCGCCTTTCAGGATCGTTCTTATCATATCGATGATTTGATTTTTGTGCTCCTACTCATCCACACAACGC
>JAGQXA010000353.1 GCA_020436865.1 Saprospiraceae bacterium
CGCCCGATGCTTCGGCCCTCAGCGACCGCGTGGGGATCGGAGCCGGTACTGCCTTTAACGTGGCAACCTACTGGGGAACCGCCCGGGCCGGAGGCGGATCGACCTTTACCCTGGAACCCAATGCCGAAGATGTGGGCGATTCGTTTTTCGCCACTCCCTATCTCTTTATCGAAGGCGGACTGGGGATCTACCGCTCGAACGGCAACCGTTGCGCCAAGAGCCACCAGGGGGCCTTCACGGCCATGGCCCTTGCCGGACTGCGGCAGGATTTCGACACCCGCTCCCTGAGCCCGGCCGACGAAGCCGATCGCTATGGCTTTAACTGGGTGCTGGGCGCCGAGTTAGGCTACTTCTTCATTCGCGATGTGTTCCAGAATACGGAGTTCGTCCTGCGCGGCACCTACTATCCCACCCCCCAGGTACTGGCTTTGCAATTCGGGTTCAAACATTTTCTCAACGTGCGGGAGATGGGGCGGTACTAATACCGGGAAGCAGCCTCCACGGCCAGCGAAACCAAAGCCGGGCGCAGTCGATCGTACAACTGCAGCAGATGATCGAACGACAATTTGTCGAAACGACGGCGCGGAAACTCAGCCGAATCGATGTGTTCCTCGGCCGCCCAGTCGACCTGAAGCGTGCGGATCAACTCGCGTTCCGGCGAAAAGATCTTGAGCGTGCATTCCATCTTAGGCCGGATCCGGGTGCCGATCCCCTGCAGGATCCCTCTTACCCCGACGTTGAGTTGGAACGAGAAATACAGGTCGGACCGGTAGCCCTGCTTGTCGAGCTTCTTGATGGCCGATTTGGCGATCAACACGCTGGGCAGGCCCATGTGATCGTAAGGCAGGTAGTCGCGCAGTGCGTCGACCGGTTCGAACGGAAGACCCTTTCGTTCAAAGGCTTCGTACAGGGCGATGGCCAGATCGACGCTTATCCAGGCGGTGAGCGAATCGAGATTGTTCTTAAGCAACACCCTCTCGCGGTCGGTCATCGGCTGGTAGTTATCGAGTCGATCGAGCAGGTCGGGCGACACGCTGGCGTCGAGATCAAGGAAGGTGATTCGACCGGAGTCGGAAGACTGGGCATCGGCCAGATTAGCCAGCACGAGCAAAAGGAAGAGGAGAAATGGGCCTTTCATCGATGGTCATTTTGGGTGAACAAGCAGGTTTGACCGAAAAATTACCTCTTTTTTTGGAAACAGTCCAAATAGATTTCGCGACGAAGAGGAACAGATTCCTTACTTTTAAGGATGAACCGAATGCTCCTCTCCTTCCTGCTATTCTTCGGACTGCTTTCCTACGCCGGCGCCCAGCGGCCGCGCATCGAGATCGATTCGACCCTGCATATGGATTTCGAACGCTACGATCCGCCCTCGACGCTGGTCGTGCCCGAGCATCCGACGCCCAGCGCCAAATTTCCGTTCATCGACGTACACAGCCACCATTGGCGCATGGCCGAGCAAGACCTCGACCTGCTCATTCGGCAAATGGATTCGCTTCACATGCAGATCGTGGTCAACCTCAGCGGGAGGGGCGCCGCTGCACTGAAAGCCATGTTCGACAATGTGCGGAAGTACGGCTATCAGGATCGCATCGCTATTTTCACCAACATCAACATCCGGAGCATCGACGATCCGGACTGGACAGAGGCTACGCTCCAGCAACTGGAATACGACGTCGGCATCGGCGCCTGCGGCCTCAAGATCTACAAGAGCCAGGGTATGTTCGATACCGATTCGACGGGCAACCGCATTCCGATCGACGATCCGCGGCTCGATCCGGTTTGGGCCAAATGCGGCGAACTCGGCATCCCCGTGATCATCCACTCGGCCGACCCCCGCTCGTTCTGGGAACCGCACGATGAGAACAACGAGCGCTGGCTCGAACTCAAACTGCGTCCGAACCGCAAACGCAGCGAAACCGATCCGGCGCCCTGGGAACAGATCATCGCCGAGCAGCATCACATTTTCCGCAAGCACCCCAAAACCACCTTCATCAACGCCCACATGGGCTGGTTTGCCAACGACCTGGACCATCTGGCCATGTTGCTCGACTCCATGCCGAATATGTACGTCGAGATCGGCGCTGTGATCGCCGAACTGGGCAGGCAACCACGGCAGGCGGCCCAATTTTTCGAAAAATACCAGGATCGCGTGCTCTTCGGTAAGGATTACTACAATCCGCCGGAATACGCCACCTACTTCCGCGTGCTCGAAACGGCCGATGAGTATTTCCCCTACTACAAAAGGTACCACGCATTTTGGCGCATGTACGGCCTCGAACTGCCCGATGAGGTCCTGAAAAAACTGTACTACAAGAACGCCCTGAAGATCATCCCCGGGCTAAACGCAGCAGCGTTTCCGGAATAGGCCCCACCTCTTTCCGGAAAAGAAAAAATGGATACTTCACCATAAACCCATAGGAAGTTCCACTCTATTGAAAAAATAAAATTTTTGTTTGCCCATCTCCTTTGTTTGGAAATTTTCCAAAAAGTAATATCTTACCCACACAAGTGGGTAGGACGCCCTGCCCCGACCCCTTCGATAGACCCTATGATCCTATTAATCAAGGACTTAGAACCCAACGCCTTCTAATTCATCCCCCGCTGTTACACCACTGACCCATAGCGAGTTGAATGGTTTTCAACCGAAGAAAATTTTATTGCTGACCGGTCCATGATCTTTCATGGTCGATAACCATCTTCATCCATTGCTCACTAAACACTTAACGCATGAAGACGCTTTTTACGCTCCTGCTGAGCGCCCTTTGCTTCATTGGGATGGCTCAGGAAACCCACACTGTCAAACCACTCCATCTCGTTGAAACCTATCGTGCCCAGAAGGCTACCTTCCAGTCGGTTTCTCCGTTCTCCGTCGCCACGCAGAAGAAGAACCTGGTGACGGAACTGAGCCAGACTGCGGTCGATTACGAGGTGTTCAACGTCAGTAAAGCGACGCTGAAACAGATCGCCAAGTCGGCGCCCGAAGCAATCACGCTGAGCGTTCCGGCCGAAACCAGCATGGAGGCCCTCGAACTCGATCTCGTGAAGGTCGATATCTTTACCTCTGACTTCCAGGTGACCCTGGCCTCCACCGGCCTGGCCGCCGACGTCGAATTAGGCGCCCACTACCGCGGCGTGGTCAAAGGCCAGCCCAACTCGGTGGTGGCCGTCAGCGTTTTTGCAGATGAGATCATGGGCCTGGTAGCCGTCGATGGCGGCAACCTCGTTCTGGGTCGCCTGCAAGGCGCCGGCTGGAACGGCGAGCACATTCTCTACAACGACAAAGACCTCGTCTTCGACGAGGCCTTCGAATGCGGAACTCCCGAAGACGGCATCGGCTACAAGCGCAAAGACCTGGAATTCGACGAAACGCGCTCCACGGGTGATTGCATCCGCCTTTACATCGAGGTCGACAACGACATTCACAACCAGAAAGGCGGCGTAGCCAACACGACGAACTATATCACCGGCCTGATGAACGAAGTGATCACGCTGTATGCCAACGAGAATATCAACTCTGTGGTTTCGGAGATCAAGGTCTGGGATACGGCCAGCCCATATTCCGGCTCCACCAGCAGTGCGATGCTGAGCTCCTTCCAGGCCAACACCGGCGCCTTCAACGGCGATCTGGCCGAGTTGTTCTCCTACAAAGCCAGCGGTGGTATTGCCGCCGGATTCGCGGGGATCTGCAACTCCAACCCCGACAACAGCAAGTGCTTCAGCAGCATCGATGCTTCCTACGCCATCGTACCGACCTACTCGTGGTCGGTGATGGTCGCCACGCACGAACTGGGGCACCTCTGGGGCTCGCGCCACACGCACGCCTGCGTCTGGAACGGCAACAATACGGCTATAGACGGCTGCTCCGGCAGCACGGAAGGCTCCTGCCCGCTTCCCGGCAACCCGTCGGGCGGCGGCACGATCATGTCGTACTGCCACCTGCAAAGCGTAGGGATCAACTTCAATAACGGCTTCGGCCCGCAGCCGGGCAACGTGATCCGCAACAGCGTGGCCAACGCTAGCTGCACGGCGCCCTGCGGTCCGCCGAGCTGTACCGACGGCATCCAGAACGGCGACGAGACCGGCGTCGACTGCGGCGGCTCCTCCTGCCCGGCCTGCCCGACCTGTACCGACGGTATCCAGAATGGCGATGAAACCGGCGTCGATTGCGGCGGCTCCTGCGCACCCTGCCCCTGCACTGGCCAGAACGTAACCTTGACCATCGTGCTCGACAACTACCCGGAAGAAACGAGCTGGACGATCACGGCCGGCGGCGCCACCTACGCTTCGGGCGGCACCTACGGCTCGCAGCCCGACGGCTCGACGGTCGTAGAAGTGACCTGCCTCAACGACGGGTGTTACGACTTCACGATCTATGACTCCTTTGGCGACGGCATCTGCTGCGCTTATGGACAGGGCTCTTACATCCTGCAGGATGCTTCGGGTAATACCCTGGCCTCCGGCGGTAATTTCGGCTCTTCCGAAACCACCAACTTCTGCATCTCCAGCGGTGGCGGCGACACTACGCCGCCCTCGAACCCGACCAACCTCTCCGTATCCAACGTCACTACCAACTCGGCCGACATTTCCTGGAATGCCTCGACCGACAACGTAGGGGTCGACGGCTATAACGTCTACCTAAACGGCGGATACATCGGCTCGGTCGCCGGTACCAGCGCCACCATCAACGGACTGACCCCGGCCACCGGCTATTCGGTTTACGTAACGGCCTACGACGCCGCCAGCAACGAATCGGGCGCCAGCAATACCGTTAACTTCACCACGCTCTCCGAGGGCGGCGGCGGTTGTACGGCAGGCGTGCTTTCCTCGAACTCCTACGAGAGCGGCTGGGAAGGCTGGAGCGACGGAGGTAGCGACTGCCGGCGCTATAGCGGCTCGCGCTCCTGGGACGGCTCCTATTCCATCGAGATCCGCGACAATTCCGGCACGGCTTCCTCGACCACCTCTTCCAGCTACGACCTGAGCGAGTTCAGCTCGGTCGACATCGAGTTCTACTTCTACGCCAACAGCATGGAGAATGGCGAAGACTTCTGGGTGCGCTACAACGACGGCTCCGGCTGGACGACCGTGGCATCCTACGCCGCCGGTACGAGCTTCACGAACGGTTCCTTCTGGACCACCACCATCACGCTCAACAGTGGTTCCTACAACCTGTCGTCGAACGCTCAGTTCCGCTTCCAGTGCGACGCCAGCGCAAACTCCGACCAGATCTACATCGACCTGGTGACCATCACCGGCAATTGCTCCGCCCTGCCGGAAGCCGGCGACGGACCGATCGTGACGATCGAGCAGGTCCAGACGCCGGATCGCTACCTGAGCCTGGGTGAACTGGATACCGAAGCCGATCTGCACGACGTCAAGGTATACCCGAACCCGGCCCGCAGCGAGCTCAACCTCGACATCCCGGCCGACATGGTCGTTCGCTCCGTTCAACTGTTCTCGGCCAACGGCGCCTCCCTGAAGTTCTCGCCCACGACCGACAACTACGAAACGATCGACATCTCGGGCCTGAACCCGGGCATGTACTTCCTCTCGATCGAAACGGATGAAGGCGTGATCAACAAACGCTTCATCAAGCTCTGATACGTCTTTTTGGAAAATGACAACCCCCTCTCCGGCCAGTCCGGGGAGGGGGTTTTTTCATGGAGAAAACTCAGGTCGCCCTAGCGCTGTACGGTCACGCGCCGGCTGATCCGGCGGCCGTCGATCTCGAGCAGGAGCAAGTACAGGCCGTTCGAAGCCTGCGCCGGCACCTGCCAGGTCAGTTGATGTGGGCCGGCGATCAGGTCTTCATCGGTTGCCAACTCGCCCAAACGGCGGCCGAACAGATCGGTGATCCACACGTTCGTTGTAGCCGGAGCATCCAGGGTGAAGTCGACCGTCAGCTGGTCGGCAGCGGGGTTGGGACTTACTTGCAGTGATTCCGACCAGGCGGGTTCGCCGGTCGATACCAAGGTCGACTCGAAATAGGCTACCACCGCGGCCACGTTCTCCGACATCAGGGTAGCGGACGAGGCGAGCGCCAGATCGAAGTAATAGGTCAATACCTGGAAGGTGCCATTGTCGTAGAGGGTCGCCGCCGCGGTACCGGCAAAGGTGTAGCTCGCGTCTCCCATCTC
>JAGQXA010000354.1 GCA_020436865.1 Saprospiraceae bacterium
CGAGGATCTCCGGCACGCCCAGGATCTCGATGTCGTTGCCCAGCCGGGCCGGCTTGTAGAGGAAGATGTTCTCGGAAACGAGCTGCGCATAGTCTTTGTCGGGCGTCACCATGAACACCTGGAAGCCCTCTTTCTCGGCCTGTTTGGCCAGGGTGCCGATCACGTCATCGGCTTCAAAGCCCTCGCTGGTCACCACCGGGATCCGGAAGGCCTCGATAATGGCCTGGATATAGGGCATGGCCGTGGTGATGTCTTCGGGCTGTTCTTCGCGATTGGCTTTGTAATCGGCGAAAAGTTCGTGACGGAAGGTGGGCGAGGGCAGGTCGAAACTGACCGCGATATGAGTGGGCTTTTGGGCCTGCATGAGGTCCCATAAGGTTCGCACAAAACCCGTGACCGCCGAGGTGTTCATCCCCTTGGAGTTGATCAGCGGGCGGTTGATGAAAGCGTAGTGAGCCCGGTAGACCAAGGCGTGGCCGTCGAGCAGGAAGAGTTTTTTTTCAGCCATGACTTCCCCTTTCTTCTGGTGTAAATGGTGCCCTCCAAGATAGGGGTTTCTAGGGAAAGAAAGGCCGGATGTTGGCGGATACTCTGCCAACATCCGGCCGGTGCTAGAAAATGAAGTTGTACTTGATCAGAATGGCCTCGGTGAAGCTACTCGAAGGGCCCAATTCCGGACGGTCGTAGCCATCGACCTGATCGGCCGGCTCTCCGATGATGCCGTCTTTGTCGAGATCGAACTGCACGTCGACGTCGTCGTCGTAGAAGTATTCGGTCACGAGGTTGATCGACAGGTTCTTGAAGATCTGAATGCTCAGCTCGTTGGTCCACAGCACGTCGATGTTTTGCGGGTTCTCCAGGTAGTTGGAGAAAAGGTCGAGGCTCGTGGCGTACGAAAGGCGGTCGTCGAGAAACTTGTTCGTGTAGGTGGTCTTGAAGGTGGCCCCCAGCGCCAGGAAACTGTTCTTCCCGGCATCGTTGCCGTGTACGTTGAGGGCTGCGATGCTGTCGTCGGCCACATAGATCAGTTTCATAGAGGCGGGCGACAGGAAGAAAGCCAGATGGTCGTCGTACTTGTATTCGACACCCGGCGATACGACCACCTGCACGGGCGAGAAGAGTTTGGCGATGGGCATGTCGCCATCGTTCGGCGGGCTCAGCACGTTGCCTTCGTAGGTCGGCAGCAGCAGGGTGCGGAGGTTCCCTTCCAGGGCCAGGTACATCTTGCCTTCGCCGGCGCGATAGCCGAGGCGCGAAGCCAGACGGATCAGGTCGAGGTTTTTCTGAAAGTCGGCGTCCTTCCCGCCGATGCGTTGAGCCGCCAGTTGTAGCGAGCCCTCGTTGTTCCAGAAAAAGCGGTCTTTCTTGTGGTTGGCGAACAGGTTGACCAATCCACCGAAGCCGATGCGGTTGTCGCCGGCGCCCACCCGCGGTTGAAAGAGGGCCAATTGGGCAAAATCGAGCCCCACCCCTCCACCGTACACCCAACCTTCTTCTACCTCTTCGGCGGCGGCGGCCTTGATCTCACCAAGGCGGTCGTCGCCAGCCTGTGCCACGAGCAAAGCGGGCGTCACGAACAAACAGAGCAAAAATAGGAGAGTTCCTTTCTTCATGTTTTTCAATTTTAGGTTAAATGGTAATAGACCTTTGGACGGCAACCGCAGCCGGCAGTCACCACAGTAACCGGGAACTGAAGGAAAGGGCGATCAGTCAGTTTCATCCTCCGGATCGTCGAGGATCTCCACGTTCTTGGAGGTGAGCTTACTGAGCGGAATGATCACCTGCTTGCCTTCCCCACGTACGGTCACCGACGAGCTATCCATGGCGATGACCTCCCCTTCCACTTCTTCGATCCGGATCAGGTCGCCGATCTTGACCTTGTTGCGGCTGTAAAAGGAGGCAATAAAATTGGCCATCATGTCGCGGGAGGCAAAACCATAGCCGAAGGCGAAAGCCAGTACCCCGCCTGCAATGATGATGGTCAGGTTTTCGCGCAGGAAATCGGTATTGACCCGGGCCTGGCCGAGCGCGCTCATGACCACCGCGATGAAGAGGAAGTAGAAGACAAAATTGGCGATGACGCTGGCCGAAGGAATCCCCAGGGAGCGACAGGTGGTCAGCACGACATTCTTGATGAAATCGGCAAACAGGACCCCTATAAACAGCACGATGCCCGCAGTGAGGAGGCTGGGCATGTAGTTGATGATGTCGCTCATCAGTTCCGATACTGCCGGCATTCCCAAAATGTCGGTCGCCGCGATGGCAAAGATCAGAATGATGATGTAGTAGAAGATCTTGGCAAGCAATTCGCTGGGCACCAGCTTGAAATTTGCCTTGTGCACCAACTCGATCTCATTGAGGCGTTCGGCCAGTTTGTCGACGCCGATCGTGCGGAAGAGCCGCTTGAGCAAGCGCGCGCCCAGCTTGGCGATGAGCCAGCCGACGAGAAATACCAGGATAGCCCCAACGACGTTGGGAATAGCGGAAGCGAATTGCCCGACGAGATCAGACAGGATCTTGACGATGTCGAATTGGGAATTCTGTAGAAGTAGAAAGTCCATAGATGTTAAGCTTATCAAAGAACCCCTCGGCTTTCTAGCGGTTCGTGTGTGTGGGTGTTTTGTCGGAAAATAGGCATCCTCAGATGCCCGCGACCGGCCCGGGGTCGTTGTCGACCGTCGAACGGCGCGACGATCTGTCGCGTTTGGCCGGCCCATGAGCGCTATCCGTGTCCGAGCCGCCTACGGCGGCCACGAAAAGTTCAAACACCTTCGGCAGATACAGTTCGACGATCTGTCCGAAGAACTTGAACACGCCCATCGAGCCACTCAGATTCTGCTTGATCTCGTGCAGCGGCAGGGGGGTGATCCGCTCCTCCTCCGTAGCCAATAGTCGTTTAAAATTATTCGATGCCATTGTTCATAGATTTTGGCGATAGTTCGTTCAATCTTACCTGTTCATGGGAACGAAACGCACTGTCAGAGCTCTCTCTTAGCGGTGGGCCGTTCAGGCCACCGATGGGAACAAATGAGCATATACCTGTTGGGCCTTATGCTTGGCCCGCTTGATCTTCATTTTGATGGCGCTTTCGGTCTTGTCCA
>JAGQXA010000355.1 GCA_020436865.1 Saprospiraceae bacterium
CGGCGGTATTCTCCTCGGCATCTCTGCAGTGGAAGTCTACGTCCGCTACCCAGTGGGCCGCCGCCTGACGGTCAGCTGCAAAGGCCTCGAACTGGAGAACTTCAGCGGCGCGATCCAGATCGGTTCCGTTCCCTGGCTGACGCGCAAGGACTTCATCTGTGTAGGCGACATCGAAACGGTTCCCACGCCCAAGACGGTCACGGTCAACGATCTGGACAATGCCGACATCTTCTCGCTCGTGCAGCTCGAAAATGTGCAATTCGCCCTTAGCGCTGCCGGTGCGCCGTTTGCCGACGCGATCAATTCGATTTCCGTGAACCATATCCTCGACGAATGCGCGACCGGAGAGAACATCACGGTGCGCACCAGCGGCTTCGCCGATTTCGCCGGCGACCTGACGCCGACCGGCAACGGAACCATCGTCGGCATCTACAACGTGTTCGGCGGCACCAAGCAGCTGTTCCTGCGCGATCTCGACGATGTGGCCGACATGACCCGCGAGCGTTGCCTCCTAGGTGTCGTCAGTACCCTGTCGCAGGATTTCGACAGCTTCAACAATAACGAAGACATCCTCATCAACGCCTGGTCGAATCTCGCCGTGAAGGGTTCGCGCCTGTGGCGCGCTCAGGAGTTCGGGGGCAATCTCTACGCCCAGGCTACCGCTTTCGGCGACCAAAGCCCGGAAATGGAGTCCTGGCTGATCACTCCCGGCATCGACCTGAGCGAACCGAAGACCCTGCGCTTCGAAAGCGCCATGGCCTTTTTCGACCACGATGCCCTGACGGTGATGATCTCGACCGACTGGAACGGCAGCAGCGCCAGCCTGGCCTCCGCTACCTGGATCGACCTGCAGCCGAACCTGGCGACCAGCAGCACCGGCGACAATACCTGGGTGCCCTCGGGCGACGTCGACCTCTCCGGATATAGCGGCATTGGCTATATCGCCTTCCGGTACATCGGCAGCGGCCCCGACGGACTGGATACCTCGTTCCGGATCGACAATCTGGAAGTGGTCAATCAATAGTTAGTAGAAAGATAAGAGATGAAAGATGAAAGAGAGGCCCGGGCACTTCGATCGAAGTGCCCGGGCCTCTGCGTTTTCAAAAAAGAACTATCTTACTACCCAACATCCCCGCCTTCGCTATCCGACTTAGTCGGGACGGCGGGCAAAGCGACATGCAGTAGAAAGATGAAAGTAGAAAGATGAAAGTAGAAAGATGAAAGTAGAAAGAGGAAATGCGCGGGTGCTGACTTTTGTGCTTTGGTCCTTGACCATGTGGTCTTTGCAAGGCCAGCTACCCATCCAGGAGGCCCGGCTGTTGGGAGAAGGCAACATGGTTACGGTGGCGGGCGTGGTGACCAACGGCGACGAGCTGGGTTTGATCCGCTATCTGCAGGACGCCGGAGGAGGCCTGGCCCTTTATCCGGGCACGGGCTCGGCGCCCGGTTTCGACGGGGTCCAACGGGGCGATTCGCTGCTGGTCACCGGTATGCTGGTCGACTATTTCGGCTTGCTGGAGTTGAACCCCATCACTTCTTTTACCATCATCGAAAGCGGGAGGCCGTTACCGGAACCCATCGAGGCGACGCCCGCCGAACTCGATGAAAGCCTGGAAGGATGCCTGCTGCGGCTGATCTGTTCGAATGTGGATAGCCCGAACGGCCTTTTGCTCGGTGGGCAGGAGTATTTGCTGCAGCACTTTTCCGGAGAAGAGTTCGATCTCTACCTACCTACCGGACACCCCCTGTCCGGGAGCCCCGCGCCGACCGAAGCCATCGACCTGGTCGGCATTCTATCGCAATCCGGCAACTACCAGCTGTTGCCCCGTGATGCCGACGACCTGCAGCCCTCGGCCTGCCTTTACTTTTCTTCCCCGCCCGTGCTTTCGGACCAGCAATCCGACGGCTTTCAGTTGCAGTGGCAGACCAGCAATCCGGCGGGTTCTATGCTACGCTACGGCCCCACGCCCGAGTTGGACTTCGCTGTTGTGGCGCCGGCGCTTTCGACCGAACATATCCTGTCTATCGACGGCCTGGACCCCGCTACCTTCTACTACGTGCAGGCAGTATCTTTTGCCGGCATCGATACTGTGCGCTCGGCAGTCGAATTGGTGACCACGACTTCCACCTCTTCCGGAGCGATCGAGGTGTATTTCAATCAGTGGACCGACCCCGCGTATTCGACCGGTCAGACGCCGGCGGGCAGCGATGCCGATGCCGCGGCGCAGGCGATCCAGGAACGCATCGAAGCTGCGCAGACCTCCATCGAGGTGTGCATGTACAACGCCAATTTGCTATCGTGGCGCGACTGGCTGGTCGATGCCCACGGACGCGGCGTGCAGGTGCGTTACATTCACGACGACGAAACGAACAATACCGCTTTGTCCGGCGGTGTGCCCTTCCCGACGGTGGCGGGCAACATCGGCTCCGGTCTGATGCACAACAAGTTTCTGGTCATCGACGCCGATTCGCCGGAAGACGCCTACGTGCTGACCGGTTCGATGAATATGACCTCTAACGGCGTCTA
>JAGQXA010001043.1 GCA_020436865.1 Saprospiraceae bacterium
CCTTCGGACCGACCTTCCGGGCCGAGAACTCGAACACCTCGCGCCACCTGGCCGAGTTCTGGATGATCGAGCCGGAAGTGGCATTTTGCGACATCTACGGCGATATGGACCTGGCGGAAGACTTCGTCAAGTATCTCATCAATTACTGTCTGGAGCATTATCCGGAAGACCTGGCTTTTCTGGACCAGCGCATCCAGGACCTCGAAAAGAACATGCCCAAGGAGCAGCGCCGGCCGATGGGTCTGCTCGATACCCTTAAGTTTGTGGTCGAAAACGACTTCGAGCGCATCACCTACACGGAGGCGGTCGAGTTGCTGCTAAGGTCCAAGCCTTACCAGAAAGGCAAGTTCGAATACCCCGTCGAATGGGGCAGCGACCTGCAGGCCGAGCACGAGCGCTGGCTGGTCGAGCAGAAATTCCAGAAGCCCGTCATCGTACGCGATTACCCGAAAGACATCAAGGCCTTTTACATGCGCCTCAACGACGACGGCAAAACGGTGGCCGCCATGGATGTGCTCTTCCCCGGCATCGGCGAAGTGATTGGCGGTTCGCAACGCGAAGAGCGACTGGAGAAACTGGTGGGACGCATGCACGACATGAACATTCCCGAAGAGGAGCTTTGGTGGTACCTCGAACTGCGCAAGTTCGGCGGCGCGCCGCATGCCGGCTTCGGGCTCGGCTTCGAACGCATGGTGCAGTTCATCACCGGCATGGGCAACATCCGCGACGTGATCGCGTTTCCGCGCACGCCGGGGAATGCGGAGTTCTAGTGGTTAATTGGGTTGGTGGTTGATTGGTTTATTGGGGAAGCCTTGGTCAACTTCCGGGGCATTTAGCTGTTAGTCATACGTTACGCAATTAGCTCGCATGTTAGCAGTCAGTCATCTCACGAAGATATATGAGAGCCAGGGGCGCCGGCTTACGGTGCTCGACGATGTTTCCTTTACGATCGAAGCAGGGCAGAGCTTTGCGATTGTCGGGCCCTCCGGCAGCGGAAAAACGACCCTGCTGGGCCTTTGCGCCGGCCTCGATCGGGCCAGCAGCGGGTCGGTGGTGCTGAACGGCATCGCTCTCGACGAGCTCAGTGAAGATCAGCGGGCCGAAGTGCGCAATCAGCACGTCGGCTTCGTGTTTCAGAACTTCCAGTTGATCCCTACCTTGACGGCGCTTGAGAACGTCATGGTGCCCATCGAACTGCGCGGCGGATCGCGTGCCGAGGCGCGGGCCAGGGAATGGCTGGACCGGGTCGGGTTGGCGGATCGCGCCCACCACTATCCGGCGCAGCTGTCGGGCGGCGAACAACAGCGGGTGGCTTTAGCCCGCGCGTTTGCCAACGAGCCCAAGATCCTGTTTGCCGACGAACCCACCGGCAACCTCGACGGCGATACCAGCGAAACGGTAGAATCCCTCCTCTTTTCCCTCAACGAAGAAGCCGGCACGACCCTGGTGCTGGTGACCCACGACCTCGAACTGGCCGGGCGGACGCAGCAGGTGTTGCGACTGAAGAACGGACGTGTAGCGGGGTAGGGTGTGGTTGTGTCGGTCAGAGACCGGCGAATGGCAGTCGTCGATCGGGACATCGACGACATTCTCGGCATCGGGCAAAAAAAAAGGCCCGGATGATGCCGGGCCTTGCGCTATTAAACAAATTATAATCTCATGAAAAATGTCTATGTAAATAACTCCACCAAGGGGAGGGAAGTTCAAAGAAAAGTCGCATCCTGCGATGCGACTCCTACTACCATTAACAAATTATAATCTCATGAAAAAACGAATCTCGAGTAAGAAAAATTGTATGGCCGCTTTTCTGTCGCCGCTTCTTCTCTCGCAGCGACCATACAACCCGGTTTAAGGGGAAATCGGTAATTGGGATGGTTAAGTTAAACCGGTAATTGGGATACGATCGGTTTGGGAAAAAGTAATCGGTAATTGGGAAACACTGTACTTTCGGTTTCTGGAACAAATCGGTTTTGGATATCTTTTAGAACCGGATGGGGGGCTGCTTGGCCTCCCCGTCATCCTGGTTCTAAACGGTTTTCAGGATTGTCCCTCCAGTCAAGGAGAATTTAACAAATCGGTTTTTGAGACATGACAGGCAAAAATGATGCCTGAATCTCATGAAAAAACAGTGTGTTATCTTTCGTATCCTTTTCTTCTGTCAAGTTGGGCTCATCTCTTTTGATGTGCCTCTTTCGGTTTGATTACACTACAAAAGTGCAACATAACTCGCCTGAAGACAATGACAAAAAATCGCGTTTGTTGAACAACTTTTTTGGGACAATCGCAGGTTTTGTCAGGGTTTTTTGAATTAAATGATTGATTATCAATAAGAAAAGGGTCGAACGAATTCGACCCTTTGTTGATGTTTTGTTGAGAAAAACTTTTTGAAAGTTTATTTTTTCCCTGATTTTCTTGCTTAATGGACGATCATTTTTCCGCTCTGGATCAGTTGGCCGGCCGTTTCGAGGCGGTAGAAATACGTGCCGGAGGCCAGATTTTGGCGCTGTAGCTGGTATTCATTGCCCCGGAACGATTCTTGCCGCAGCAGGCGGCCGTTGGGGTCGAAGATCGAAAGGCGCA
>JAGQXA010000002.1 GCA_020436865.1 Saprospiraceae bacterium
CCGGTCAAAGAGCTCGTACATTTCGAAAAACAACTGCTCGGCCCTGGTGAAACACGCACTTTTCGCTTTGCGCTCGATCCCTGGCGCGACCTGAGTTTTCCGGATAAGGATGGCCGCCTGCAGCTCGAAGACGGATCGTTCGAGCTGCAGGTCGGCAATTTGCAAAAGAGGTTCTGGTTGCGGCGCTGAGCGCTAGAATTGATACTTCAGACTGAAACCCGCCAGGCCGAAAGATAGGTCCAGATCGAGCAACTGATACCAGGCCAGTTCCCCTCCCAGGAAAAGTCGTTGCGTCAGGCTGCGTTCGTAGGTCAGCCGGCCGCCGAAGCCGGCCTGCAGGTCGCCGCTCTTCGGTTGGTATAAGCCGCCGCCGGCCGCGACCAGAAGGCGGTTCAGATTACCTTCCCCGAACTCCTGAACGGCATAGCGCAGGTGAAGTCCGCCGCCAGCCACATAATAATCCGTCTTAAACCCGTAGTACCCTCCGATCAGTTCCAGTCCCCACCGGGGCAGGACCTGATAGCCCAGGTCGGCCTCGAGGTAGATCCCTTCGCTCAGATTCGAGCCGAGTTGCAAGGGATGATCCTGATTGAACGGCAAGGTGACGCCGCCGTGTAGCGACACGTTCCAGTTGAAGGGTGAATAGGGCTTGCCGAAATCGGTAAGACTGCGGTCCTCGTAGAACGGCTCTTCCTGCAGGGTAAGGCGGGGTTTGGTGTTCAGTTCAGGGGTCTTCACCTGTAGTACGTAGCTGCCGTCGCCACCGTCGGATACGTCGAGCAACTCGGCATTTTGTGCGGCAAAGGCGTTCTCCCAGCCCGGCCCGACCAGGCGGACCGTGTTGCCTACGCGGTAAGCGGGCGTGTAGGTGAGCGTATGCACGTAGCCGCCGGCAGTTTCGTCGACCGAACTGCTTTGCTCGGCCAGATCATGCTCGAGCTCTCCAAAACGCACAGCCGTCGAAATGCGCTCGTAGCGACGAATAGAACCAAGGGATGGGTCTTCAGTCGCTACCCGCAAGATGACGGCACAATTAGCCGTGACTTCGAGCTTGTCGAAGCGGCCTTCGTACAGGCCATTGCCCTGGTGCTCCAGTACGATGGTGTTGGCCTGCAGCGCCAAACCTGCCAAATAGTCGGGATCCTGCGCGGCGATCGCCTGGTATTTGGCTGTAAAGAGATTGGTGACCTCCGAGCTGTCGAGCGGCGCCGGATCGACGTTGGCCCGGGCGACCAGGTCGCCCCGGTCGTCGCCGGGCCGGATCAGTTCTGCCGTGACGAGAGCGTCAGTGACGGGCAGGCCATTCAGCTGCAATCGCACTTTCGGACTTAAGCGGGCGCCCACCTGTACTCCGCCAAAGTGATCGATGGTCGGATCCTGGTCGATGCTGTATTCCGTTTTCAGCCGGTGCTCATTGGTGGAGGCCGACAGCGCGACGCGAAGCGGAGGGGCGGAAGGATCCACCAGCACAATAGCTGCGGTGGCTGTTTGGCCGAGTGACAGACCGATCGGGTGCTCTTGGGTGTTGAAGCCGACATAAGACACCACTAGTGTATATGGGCCTGCCGGAAGGTCGTTAAAGGAAAAATTTCCGTCGATATCGGTAGTAGTGCCTAGTGCAGTTCCTTGCAGGAGGACATTCGCGCCGATCAGCGGTTCTCCGGTGAGACCGCGTACCGATCCGTTGATGGTGGTTCCTGTGCCCGGTATGGGCTGCGAATACACGATCACGGGTTTGCGCACGCAATGCAGCGTCCACTCGCCCCGGCTGTCGAGGGTGGTGTCGGCCATGACGTCGACCGTGGCCATGGCCGAAAACTGGCCGGTCAGCACATCGACGGAATCGCTGTAAAGCTGTCCGTCCTTGCTGACGAAGTAATCGAAGCGCCCTGCCTGCTCGCGGTTGAAGCTCGCCTGAAAGTAAAGCTTCGTACCCCCACCGTTGACCGTGAACGACTGGCTGATCGTGTCCTCCTGGAGGGCATATGACTGAAATTCGCGGTTGATCAACTGCGGGGTCGACTGGTTAAAGACCCGGTTGAAGATCTCGTTGAATGCCGGGGTGTAAATGTTATCGCCTGCGGGCGAGAGCATCACGTTGAAGTAATTCTGCGGAGCGGTGGCGATGTTGCCGAGCAGTACGGCCATTGAGCCGGGATTGCTATTGTCGAATTCCATGGAATAGACCTGGATGAAGTCGGCCGCTGTTTGGGTATTGAGCAGATCGGTGCCGTCGGCCAGTCTTTTGCCGGAAGGCTCGACCAACGGAGCCCGGTTCTGTACGCCGTCGGTAAGCAGTACGATCACCTGCCGGTGGGGTTGGGTGAGGTCGCCGTTGAAAAAGTCGGCGCCGTACACGGCGGTCTGCAACCCCAGGCCGAGGTTGGTGCCATTTCGGCCGAGGATGCCCCCGACGTACTGTCCGTTGAAATCGTTGTTGATGTTTGCGGCGGTGAAGACGTTACGCGGCCGAAAGCCATTGCCTGCCGTAGAGATGATCGAGGTGCCGATGGCGCCGTCGAAGTAGATGATGCCGAGCCGGTCGCCCGTCAGGAAAGATTCATTCGTGGAATTCATCTGACTGCCGAAGGTCAGCATGGCGTCCTGGGCCATAGCCCATTTGTCGAGCGTATCCATAGTGCAGGCATCCCAACCCGTTCCGTCGGTGGCAGGGCGGCCCGGCCCGCATTCCATACTGCCCGAGCGGTCGATCACAAAAGCCAGGCGAAGGGGTTGGCGAACAACGAGGGTATAGGGCTTTTCCCATTCGGTCGTATTCGATAGTTGTACCCCCAGGCGAAAATGGTACACCCCCACTGCTCCCATCGGTAGTTCTACAAAGGCTATATTCCCGGAGAAAGTGATGGAAATGTCGTTGGTGCCGTCGGTGTTGGGAATGTCGTGCCGGACTCCTTCAGAAAACGGCGTCGGCGAACCGAAAGGACAGGGTGTGCCCAAGCACATTCGCCACTCGGTGACCGATTGTCCGGGAGAGAGCAGAACCTGAATGTTCTGGCTATTATCAGCACTTTGGTCATAGTGGTCGATGAACAGGTCTTGATCGGGAGAACCGGTGGTCAGAATGTTCTGTGCTTCCGTCTGAAAGACGAGGAGTGTAGCCAGCAAGAGTATCAGGCAGAACCGGACCGTGTCAAACGTTTTTTCGATCATGATGAAGGGGAGTTAGGTAAGGAAATAGTGGAGATCAGGGCGTGGTATCCCCGATCTGGTCAGACTTCAAATAGAAGAGGGTTGTCGCCGACTGCTGGAACCCACAGCAGGCAAATCCTCCATCGGAGGTCGCTATGCCGGCATTAAATCCGTCGTTGCCATTGCCGCCGTAGGTGGGGGCGGGTACGATCAGCAGTTGTCCTTGTAAGCTGAGCGGTGCAAGGATAGCGTCGTTGTCCTTGTATCCCGACAATACCAGCATGTCTTCATCTGCCGAGAGGGTGAGCGACTTGGGAAAGCCGCTCGATAGAAGGTTCGACAGTAACTGGAAGGACCCGGCGCCGCTCGACAAGATCTTGCCGAGGTACACCCCTCCACCGTCGTTCACCCCGCTCACGTAAAGGGTGCTGCTTCCGGCGGCAAAGGCCATGGATTGGATCGATTGGAGGTTATTGCCGCCCGGCTTCGGAAATCCGGACAGAGGGGTGCCAAACTTGTCGGTTGCCAGCAGGAATGATTCGAAACCGGAGCCGTTGAATTCAGAGCCGGAGATGAAAACGTTCGCTCCAACCGCTTCCACATCGCCGGCGAAATAGCTGTTCGACCCGGATCCGCTGAAAAGCACCGGCTGACTGTTTGGGGTCAGATCAGGCCCGATCACTTTGAAGTAAATATCCTGGTCGCTCCCGTCCTGCGAAGTGCCGACGACGATCAGGTTGCCGTTGCTCATCTCTGCGAGCCCTACGGCAAAGATGTCGCGGTTGTTTAGCGAGGCCAGGCTTTCCTGCAGAAAGGTCGGTCCATGTAAAATGCCCCCGTTCGCATCGAAGTGGAAATAGATGATCCGGAATTTATCGTCCGACGGATCGTTGTCGGCATGCCCGATCAGGGCAAAGGTGCCGTCGGACAGCCGGATGGCATCTTCGACCGTAACCGGCTGATTGAAGCTGAAAGTGAGCGGAAAATTGCCTACCGGATCGCCTTCGGCGTCGAGTCGCAGCAGGAAGATATCGCCGCCCGACGCTCCGGTGTTCCCGGCCATCAGCAAGCCCTGATCGGCCAGTTGGAAGATCGCTTTTCCCGAACCCAGGAAGGGGTCGGTATCGGAAAAGCGGTGTATGCGGACGTTGAGAAATTCCGTGCAGGAATCCCTCTTCTCGCCGTTGATCACCTTTAGCATGAGCGGCACGTTCACCATTTCGCGATCAAAGAAGA
>JAGQXA010000356.1 GCA_020436865.1 Saprospiraceae bacterium
ACCCAGGCCTGGAATGAGCTCCTGAACAAACACGTGTCGGCTACGGGGAAGGTCAGCTACCGAGGCTTCCAACAGGAAGCTGCCAAGCTTCAGGGCTTTCTCGACGAGTTGGCCGCCCATCCACCGCAAAAAGACTGGCCACGCGCCGAGAAGATGGCCTATTGGATCAACGCCTACAATGCCTTCACGATCAAACTAGTCGCCGACCAATATCCGATCAAGAGCATCCGCGACCTGCACGGCGGCAATCCGTGGCAGGTCAAGTGGATCAAACTCGGCTCGGCGACCTATTCCCTCGACCAGATCGAGAATGAGATCCTCCGTCCGCAGTTCCGCGATGCGCGGATCCACTTCGCGGTCAATTGCGCCGCCAAGTCCTGTCCGCCGCTGCTGAACCAGGCCTTCACCGGCGCTCAGCTCGATCAGTTGCTCGACCGGCAGGCCCGGGCCTTCATCAATAATGCTCAGTACAACTCCATTTCCGCTAAACAGGCCGAGATCTCCAAGATCTTCGAATGGTATGCCGCCGACTTCGGCAACATCGTCGAATACCTCAACCAATATTCGCAAACGAAGATCGAGCCCAAGGCCAAGGTGACGTATAAGGAGTACGACTGGAGCCTGAATGAATGAAAAGAGTGTGAGAGTGAGTGTGAGTTTGAGAGTGAGTGTACTTGCCGTATCTTACGATCTGTCTTTTATCTTTCGACTTTCATCTTTCATCTAACCAATGTCCACCATCACTATTCTCGACGGCTACACCCTCAATCCGGGCGACCTGGACTGGGCGCCGATCTCCCGGCTCGGAGAAACGGCCATTTTCGAACGGACCGCCCCCGGCCAATTGCTCGAACGCGCAGCCGGAGCCAAATTGCTCGTGGTCAACAAATTCGTGTTGGGCGAGGAGCAGCTGTCGCAATTACCGCAACTGCGCTGCATTTGCGTCAGCGCCACCGGCTACAACAATGTCGATGTAGGAGCGGCCCGGCGGCGGAACATCCCGGTCTGCAACGTAGTCGGTTACAGCACCGAGGCGGTGGCCCAGCACGTCTTCGCCCTGCTGCTGGCCCTCACCAACCGGGTGGAATCGCACCACCGCTCGGTCGCCGAAGGGCAGTGGAGCGCGAGTCCCGATTTCTCCTATACGCTCCAACCGATCCCCGAACTGGCCGGCAGAACAATGGGTATTTACGGATTCGGGCGCATTGGGCAGCAGGTAACAGCCATCGCCCGGGCCTTCGGCATGGAGGTGCTGGCCACCCATAAGCATCCCGAACGCGATGCGCAGGCCGGCGTTCGCTTCGTATCGCTGGAAGAGCTTTTTGAAACCAGCGACGCCATCAGCCTGCATGCCCCGCTGACCGCCGAGAACGAACAGATCGTCGACGCCCGGCTCTTGCGTCGCATGCGCCCCGGCGCCTACCTGATCAACACCGGCCGCGGCGGTCTCATTCACGAAGCCGACCTTCGGCAGGCCTTGCAGGAAGGACGCCTGGCCGGCGCGGCGCTCGATGTGCTTTCTCAGGAGCCGCCCCCCGCCGGCCATCCCTTGATCGGATTGCCCAATTGCCTGATCACCCCTCACCTGGCCTGGGCCAGCCAGGAAGCGCGCGCACGCCTCCTGGCCGAAACGGCCGCCAACATCGAAGCCTTCCTGGCGGGAAATCCGCGGAATGTGGTGAACTAAAGCGAAGAATTTTTATTTACCTAGCGGTCCGGATGCCAAATGCCGTCCGGCCGCTGATCATGGAAAAAGACGTACTCATTATCGGGGCCGGCCTGTCCGGCCTGTCCGCCGCGCTGCACCTGCAACAGGCTGGGTTTTCCGTAGAGGTCCTAGAAGCTTCCGACCGTGCAGGCGGTCGCATGGCTACCGACGAAGTGGAAGGCTTCCTGCTCGACCGGGGCTTTCAGGTCTTACTGACCGCTTACCCGGAAGCCCGGGAGTTGCTCGACTATCCAGCCCTGGAGCTGCGGCGATTCCGTCCCGGCGCCCTGATCCTGCAGCCCGACGGCGCTGTGCGCCGGGTGGCCGACCCCTGGCGCGAGCCCCTCAGTTTGCCGGCCACTTTGGCATCGGGCGTCGGTACGCTGCGCGACCAGTGGCGACTGTGGCGGCTGCGCAACAACTGGAAGCAAACGAGCGTCGAAGAGATCTTCCGGCGCGAAGAGCGGCCGACGGCCGAGATCTGGCAGGCGTACGGATGGAGCAAGAGCTTCATCGATCCGTTCCTGACGCCCTTTTTTCGCGGCATTTTTCTGGAAAAGGAGATGAGCACTTCCCGGCGGATGTTCGACTTCGTCATGAAGATGTTCGCAGAAGGCCACGCGGCCGTACCGGCCGGCGGCATGCAACGCATCCCCGAACAGCTCGCCGGCCGCCTTCAACCGGGTTCGCTACATCTCGAACAGGAAGCGGTCAGCTGGGAGAACGGAGAGGTCAGCTGCCGCAGCGGCGCCGTTTTCCGGGCCCGGACGGTGTTGCTGGCGACCGGAGGTCGATCCCTCCCGGCCGCCACGAGGGCGCCGGAATGGTCAAGGGCCGGCGGCACGACCTGCCTCTATTTCGCCGCCCCGGCGCCTCCGCTGCACGGCGCCTGGCTGGCCCTGAATGCCGATCCCGGCGGACTGGTGAATCACCTGGCCATTATGAGCGAAGTGTCGGCCGCCTACGCCCCGGAAGGAAAGGCCCTGATCGGGCTATCGATCGTCGGCATCCCGGAGGGATCGGACGAGGAACTGGAGATCGCAGTAAAGAACTCCTGCAAGAAGTGGTTTGGGAACGAAGTGGAGGATTGGCGCTTGCTGCAAACCTACCGCCTGCCTTTTTCACTACCCGATCAGCGGGAAGTACGCCACGAGGTGGAGCCGGGCTACTGGCGTCTCGACGAGCGAAGCTACTGGACCGGCGATCTGGCGCTTTACGGTTCTTCTAACGGCGCGCTGCGAGCGGGTCGCCTGGCAGCTCAAACGATTGCCGGCGATCTGGCAAAAAAAGAGGGGAAATGAGCCCTTCAATCTCATTTCCCCTTGCGGTAGATTAACTAACCTGCTATTAGTGATAGAAATCTTTCCGATCGCGAAATCGGACTATGCGATTCCACTACACTATCTGAATATAGGGGCTAACCGCCAGGATCGAAAAATAGTTCCAAATCCAGGCAAAAACCAGGATCGGAGAGGCGGATCAGCGAGCCTGTCCATTCGCTAGTCGAGGTGCGGAATGCGCAAGACCTGCCCCGGGTAGATCAGATCCGGGCTCTTCAGCATCGGCTTATTAGCTTCGAAGATCACCGGATACTTCATGGCGTCGCCGTAGTAGTTCTTGGCGATCTTGGAGAGCGTGTCGCCCTTTTTCACTTCGTGGAACTGCGCCTCGCGCACCGGCGGGCTCGTTTCCGTTTGGACCACCGACAGCCGGTCGTCTACAGTGGCGATGCCGGCTACGTTGCCGAGCGTGAGGATCACCTTTTCCTTGATCTCTTGCGAGGCAACCTGACCGTACACGGTCACCTGATCGGCATGCAGATCCAGATCGAAGTCCTGCACCTCCAATCCGTGACTTTCGACGATGCCCTTCAGGAGGATGATCCGTTGCTTGCGGATCACTTCGGCGGAGTCAGTGCCGGTCTTTTCGGCTACTTTGGGCTCTTCTTTGGACTTGAAGAGATTGGCGCCGGCATTTTTCAAAAAAGAGAAAAGTCCCATAATTTTATCGTGCTTTTTGGTTTAAGAATGAGTCTGCTGCAAAAGTAGGGAAATATACGCAATGCGGCCGGGGTTCCGGCATAAATTGCGACGCCTTTCGAGGCGGGAGTGCGACCTGACCAATCGAACTCTTCCAATTGTGAAAGAGCATGCCCACGAAAGCCTCCCAAGCGGGAAAGGTAGCCAAATACGCAAACCGAAAATTATTTGTTTGGGCCTGCTTCCGCAGACTTGTTGGAGTTCCGGCCTGGTATTCGGCTACCACCCATTCTATAGACGGGATTGTGGGAAAAGGTAACAG
>JAGQXA010000357.1 GCA_020436865.1 Saprospiraceae bacterium
ACCAGGCAGATCTGTCCGGCGCCGGGAGTGGTCCAGTCGACCGCAATGCTCGCCGTGCCCTGTCCGCTGACGATCAGGCCTCCGGTCACCGTCCAACTGTAGTCGGTGGCCCCGGGCACGGTCGCGGTCGAGTAGTTTTCCTGTTCGCCCGCACAAACGTCGAGCGGCTCCGCGATGGCCGGCGCGGCCGGCGTTTGTTCGACACCGACGGTCAGGCAGGTCTGCGCACTCGAGCCGCAATCGTTGTCGGCCGTCAGGCACACGTCGCCACCGGCGCAGCCTGCCCTCTCGAGCGGGTTGTTTTCCGTGCTGTCGTAGCGGCAGAGCGTCGTGTAGGGGCCGGGAGCAGATCTTGGATGGCGGGTGGCCATGGAAAAAACAGCTACCGAGTAAAATTCGATATCGCCTTCACAAACCATATCCGGACCGGCAACAGCCGGCTGGACGGGGATCTGTCCCACGGTCACCGGGAAACAAACCGGGGTACCGGGATCGCAGGCATTTGAGGCCGTCACGCACACGTCGCCGCTGCTGGCGGTTCCCCAATCGACCGTGATGTTTTCCGTGCCCTGGCCTACGGTGATCGAGGCGCCGGCCGGGACCGTCCAGGTAAAAGTATCTGTGTTCGGATCGGCCGGGGTGGAATAGAAGGCGATATCGCCGGCACAAACCGGATTGTCGCCCGCGATCACCGGGATGGCTGGCGTGGAGCCTACGGTCACGTCGAGGCAGTCTTGTGGCCCTTCCCCGCAACCGTTAGCCGCAGCCACGCAGATCTGCCCTCCGGCCGATCCGGTCCAGTTGATGGTGATGGCCGTCGTACCATTCCCGCCGCTAACGATCGTCACGTCGGCCGGAACGGTCCAGACGTAGTCGGAAGCCAGCGGATCGGCGGTAATGGTATAGGCTACTACGTCGCCGTCGCAGACCACGGCCGGGCCTTGCAGGTTGGGCATATCCGGCAGTTCCAGATCGGCCGTCACACAGACGGAGGCCGTATCCGAGCAGGTCACGCCGTTGAGCGTGTTGGTCACCGTCAGCAGGTAGCAGCCGGGTTGGTTGACCACAGCCGTCGGCTGGGTGCTGACGACCATATTGTTCGCGTCGGTCCACAGGTATGTATTGCCGATGGAGAAAGAGCCATTGAGCAAGGCGGCCGGCATACTGCAGGTGATCGGAGGGGGCGTCGGGGCCACGGCGGTGACCGGCACGGCTGACAGGTTGAGGGTCACGATACTGTCGCAGCCTTGCTCGTTGACCAGTTGCAGGTTATAGAAACCGGGCGGGCAATAATCGACCCCGCCAATGGTGAGACATTCGTCGGGACAAAGCGTTTGGTTTACGATCGTCTGGTCGGGCGGCAGAAAAGTGATATTGACGATGGTGGTACTGTCGCAGCCCAGGTACGATTGTAAGGTATACTGACAGGGGCCGGGGGTACAGCAGGTCACCCCATTGGGGGCCACAAAGCAATCGCCCAGGCAGATGGTGGTATCGAGAACGGCCGGCGGGATCGGCGGACCGATGGTCGCCATAAAGCAGCTGTTCGACAGGTCGCCACAGAAAGCGGGCGCGCCGCTGCTAAGGTTATTCTGCAGGCTGGCAAAGGGCTGGCCGATCCACAGCGGAAGCTCGCCGGCATCGTCGGTGAGGTACGACAAGCCGCACACCTGGTAGCTGCCCGGTGGCAAGTTACCGAGGGTCGGCCCGGTGATGAAGCTGTTGATGATCCCGTTTTGCGACACGACGAAGGTGTAGGAATACTCGGCCGGGGGCGGCGGCGTACTGCCGGGATACTGCGGAACGATGTTCAGGTTGAAGGCCGGATCGCCCTGACAGCCCTGCAAATTGGGCTGGTTGAACTGGCCGCCGTCGGCGGCACAGGTGAAGCAATCCAGGACGCCGCAGGAAAAGACCAGCGACCAATCCTGCAGGAATCCGACGTCTTGCGCACAGATATCGTTGACCGTCAATATCCAGGTGCCGTTGGCCGGCTGGCCGGGCAGGTTGAAGTCGTTGAGGTTGCAGTTCGGGGCCTGCTGAGCGCCGCTGAAGGGGTCGGTCACCCCGCCGCAGGGCATCGTCCAGGCGCCGCTCAGGCAGGTGCCGGGAGGGCCGTTGCACACGTATTGGGTGTTGTTGGTCAGAGCGTTACCCGTTCCGATGGTAATGCAAACGTCGATGTTGTCCTGGTCGTTGCCGCAGCCTCCGGGACCGTTATCGGCATCGGCCATGACCAGATAGTTGAGGCCTCCGGGGGAGGTGAGGGTGACCGAGAGGTCGCCGACCCAGGTGTGGGTGATCGTGAAGCAAACCTGCTCCAAAGGGCAAAGCGACAGATCGTTCGGACCGTCGACCGTCACATTGAGCAGGCCCTGGAACGTGCCATTGTCGGTGATGGGTACCGGGCAGTTGGTGCAGGAGCAGGGCTGTGCGTACAACTCGCCGACCAAACCCGTCAAAAAGATAACAGTCAAGGGGATCAGTAGAGATTTCTTCATCGTGTGTAGTTTCGCCTACCGGAGTGACCACCCCGGCTCTATCGGTTAAAAAAAGAAAAATGCGTTCCATTGAGCCGGAGCTCCACACAGGTATTGAGTACGCTTTTTCATTAGATGGATTCCGAACCGAATCCGGTTCTTTTGGGAATGGTTTTTCGCCGCCGCCGCGCGCAAAGTCGCTGTTTGGCCATCCCTTCCCCCTACTCAGACCCTCTGAAAGGCCAAATTGTATTCGGAAAAAAGGGAAAAAAATTTATTTTTCACGGGTCCTTCCGGAAATGCGACCAATTTACGACTTTTTGTCAAAAGCGGTCCGGCAACGGGCGATGCCGGACCACTTTTAACGCTTGGCGTCGCTCTACCGCACCAATAGCACGTCGCCGTAGAAGATCTCGGTGCTGCCGTCGAGCTTTTCCACTTTGGCCACCCAGGCAAAAACGGCCGGGTTGAGCGGTTTTCCGCGGAAGGCGCCGTCCCAGCCCAGTTCCGGATCGTTGGGCGGTAAGTTCTGTCCGTTGAACACGCGCTCTCCCCAACGGGTGTAGATCTGCAGAAAGACGATCCTGACCACCTCCGGCCCAAAGTAAAGGGTGAACTTGTCGTTGTTGTTGTCGCCGTTGGGCGAAAAGATATTCGGCTGCTTGATGCCCTCGCGTTCGACGATCTTGATCTCGATGGAGTCCGATACCATACAAGGCCCGCTGGTCAGCGAAACCGTGACGACCAGGTTTTCCAGGGCCTGCAAATTGGCGCTCAGGCAGTTCAGACAACCGCTGGGCGCCAGTTCGGCGGGATCCCAGACCAACGCATCGATATTGATCTCCGGTACCGGCGTGATCGCTTCGAGCTCGACTTCCTGGCCGAGGATCACCGAAATGGTCTCGTCGGCGCCAAAGCCGCTGGCGAACAGATCGATCGCGACGGGATCGGGCTCTTCGAGGAAGAAGGGGAATTCGGTCAGACACCCCAAACTGTCGCGCACGTAAAGCGTATAATCACCCGGTCCCAGAAACTCGAAGAAAGGCTCCTCCTGGAAGTTGGTCCCATCGAGCGAATACTCGAAAGGAGGGCTGTCGCCCTGGGCATTGTCGACCTGGATCACGCCGTCGTCGCCGACGCAACTGACGGGGATCAGTGTGTAGTCGACTTCCGAAACGGGCTCTACCCGGTCGATCGTCACGGTATCGGAGGCGAAACAACCCGTGATCGTATCGGTGATCGTCAAAGCATAGGTGCCGGGGTTGCTCACCACCGGAAAATAGATGTTCGGCTGGGTCAGCGGCCCCCCGTCGAGCACTTCCCACTGCGGCTGATAACGGGCGCCGATACTCGTGCCCGACCCTCCCAATTGCACGAAATTTTCCTGACACGACAGCACCAGGTCGGCGCCTTCGGCCACGACATTCGGCAGGGGGAAGATCGTCACCGTCGCTGTCGCCACGTCGGCTTCGCAAGGCGGTACGCCGGCCAGGGAATATTCGAAAAAATAGGTCCCCGGCGACACCCCGACAGTGGCAAAAGCGCCGGTCTGCGGATCGAAACAATTACAGGAAGAAGCCGAAGTTTCCTCCCAAACACCTCCGGGCTGGATTCCCAACGCCAGCCCAAGCTGGAAAACGAGGTCGTCGCCGGTGCATGCTTCCAGACTGGCCGTCGGATTCAGGGCCGCCACCGGCGCTTCCTGCAGGAAAAGTCCGACCTGAGCCGTATCCGGACATCCCGATACCAGGGCGGTATCGGCCGGAATGAAAAGCAGCGAGTAGTCGCCCGGATCGGCGCCGGCCGGTTGCAACAGGTTACCGGAAATGACCGGCAGGTTCGTCGCGTTCGGCGGGGCGCCCGCGATCTGCCAGGTTCCGGGGATCGGACTGTTCAGCCAGTTATTCATATTGACCGCCGAACCCTGATTGCAGGCGGTATCGACCGCCACGACGGCCTGGCCGGCACAATTGCAGGCCTCTACGGTGACCAACACGGGATAACTCGCCTCCGCACAGGGCAACTGGGCGCTGTTGGTGGTATAGGTCAGGGTATAAGTGCCCGTGTCCACCAGCGCGAAATCGACGAAGGGGAACAGCAGGTTCAGGCCCAGGCCGTCGGTATCTTCCCATTCCCCCCCGAGATCTCCGCCGAGGAGCAGGTCGGCCAGCACGATCTGGGTACTATCGCCGGAAAGCGGCGTATTGCAGACCGACACGGCCGGCACGACCACGGCGAAAGGTGGTTCGTTGACCATAATATTGAGGGTATCCTCGACGACCGTCGAACAGCCGTTGGCGTCGAAAATGGTCGACCACACCAGACCGGTTCCGGGTTCCGGAAAAAAGATCAGGGTGTCGAGCTCCTGCACGCCGGTGTACAGCGAGTCGTTGAGCAGCAGCTCGAAGGGGCCGTTACCCGCGAGATCGACGATCAGCTCGGTGGCCTGTCCTTCGCAAACGACCGGCGGCGGAAAAAGATTACCGCTCGGCAGGCTGTGAAAGATCACCGGTGTGCCGGCCGCCACCGCCAGACAGGGATCGTTGAGGTTGACCGTGCCGGTGTTGTCCAGCCAGTCGCCGGCCACGGCTGAAATGTAGTACGGCTGCCCGGTGAACATCCCCGGGGCCAGCCCGAAGGTCGGTTGCAGGCTCGTGGCGAAAATATTCCCCAGCAGCGTATCGGGCGAGTCGTGCAGGACGTAAATGATCGAATCGCCGGGTTCGAGTCCGGGCGGCACGGTTTGGATAGCCGTCACGGTTGCTCCGAGGCAGGCTTCCAGTAGGTTCGGATCGGTTTCACCGGCTTCGGTGAGACAGGCGCATACGTTCAGGCCACTGTAAGACAAGGTATCGCACCAGGCGTTGACGAGCCCGAACTGATAGGGGGTTCCCGCCGGAATGGGGTCGGAAACGAAGGTGTTTCCGGTGAAAACGCCGGCAAGGCCGTCGACAACGAAGGGTGGGTCGCCACTGGTCACCGTGACGCTGACCGTATACTCTCCGTTGACATAGTCGCAACTCTCCTCCACTTCGGAGGCCAACAAGGGCTCGAAGAAAGAGATCGTCACGGAGTCGGCATCGGTACAGATCCCGTTGATCTCCTGCCAAACGAACTGGTAGGCGCCGAAAGCGTCGACGCTGATCGCCGTGTGTGGATCGGTCGGGTCGGCAAATAACACGTTGCCCGCTGCGCCGGCCAACGTCCAGCTTCCCATTCCGACGCTGGCCTGAGCATCGAGGAAGTAGGCTTGTCCGCAAATGGCGTCATCGGGCCCCGCATTGGCGAAGGGAGCAGCGAACACCTCGAGCGACAGGCA
>JAGQXA010000358.1 GCA_020436865.1 Saprospiraceae bacterium
ATTTCCCGCCCGCAAATTTCCGAATATTTTCGGGCATTACAAAGACTTCCGTATCTTTTCGCCCTCGATCGAGATATCTATCCTTTCAAGTAAATATCATCCATGGAATATCAATTTACCGCGCTCGAACGCTTCTTGCGCTACGTGCAGATCGACACGCAATCCGACCCCGAATCCAAATCCTTCCCCTCTACCGAGAAGCAGAAGAACCTCGGACGCTTACTTGTGGATGAGCTTCAGGCGATGGGCATCTCCGACGCCGAGCTCGATGAACACGGCTACGTTTACGCCACTTTGCCGGGCAATACCGACAAGGATGTGCCGACGATCTGTCTGTGTTCGCATATGGACACTTCGCCGGACTGCAGTGGCGCCGGGGTGAAACCGATCATACACCGCAATTACCAGGGTGGGCCGATCGCACTGCCCGACGATCCGTCGCAGGTTTTGCGGCCTGAAGATCATCCGAACCTGCTCGAGCAGATCGGCAACGACATCGTTACGGCCAGCGGCACCACACTGCTGGGCGCCGACAATAAGGCCGGCCTCGCGGAGATCATGGATGCCGTGCACTACTTTATCGCCCATCCCGAGCTGAAGCGGGGCAAGGTGCGCATCCTGTTCACTCCCGATGAGGAGATCGGCCATGGGGTCGATAAGGTTGATCTGGGGCGCCTGGGCGCCGATTTTGCCTACACGGTCGACGGGGAGAAACTGGGTTCGCTGGAAGACGAAACCTTTTCGGCCGACCTGGCCGTGGTCAAGATCGAGGGCGTCAGCGCACACCCCGGCTTTGCCAAAGGCAAACTGGAAAACGCCGTGAAGATCGCTTCCGATATCGTGTCCGCTTTGCCGAAAGACGGCCTTTCGCCGGAAACCACGGAAGGGCGGGAAGGTTTCCTACATCCTCTACAGATCAGCGGAGCAGCCGAATCGGCCAAGATCGTGCTCATTTTGCGCGATTTTACCGAAGCAGGACTTAAACAGCACGGCGAACTGCTCAGAGAGACGGTGGCGAGCGTCTTGCAACGCTATCCCCGCTCGAGAGCCGAGGTCGAGATCACCGAGCAATACCGGAACATGAAAGAAGTGCTCGATCACTACCCGCAGGTTTCGGCTTATGCGGAAGAAGCCATCCGGCGCGCCGGCGTCAAACCGCTGAAAAAGAGCATTCGGGGTGGCACCGACGGCTCGCGCCTGTCGTTCATGGGCCTGCCCTGTCCCAATATCTTCGCCGGCGAACATGCCTTCCACTCCAAACAGGAATGGGTGTCGGTACAGGACATGCACAAAGCCGTGGAAACCCTGGTCCACCTGGTACGGATCTGGGAAGAGAAGGGGGGAGAGGGGATGTGAGGTCTTAAGAAGCACTCTCCGCGCGCTCCCGTTCCCAATCGGTATTCGCGAGGGCGACGATCACGATCCCGCCGATGACGATGAGCAGGCGGGCGACAAAGCCAAAGAGGCGCCCCGGGGCATCGAGCCAGGTCATGAAGGTGAGTTGCACCCCGATCATACTCAGCATGAGAGAGAGAAAACCAAAGATGAAGAAGAGAAAACCGAGTAGCGTATAGAGAGCCTTTTTCATGTGCGAACCGGAATTTTTTGCACCAAGTACGTCGGGCAATAAAACACTCCCGACCTGGAGAGGTTTAACAGGGTAAAGATATTTCAAAAATCCCTCTACCTAACCATACGAACCAATAAATGATAAGCCTGATCGAATGTCCGCGCGATGCCATGCAGGGGTTGAAGACCTTCATTCCCACCGACAGGAAGGTAGCTTACCTCAATCAGTTGTTGCGGGTCGGATTTCATACGATCGACTTCGGTAGCTTCGTCTCGCCCAAAGCCATTCCGCAAATGCGCGACACGGCCGAGGTCTTGTCGCGCCTCGAACTGTCCGAAGATGCCGCCGCCTTGCTGGCAATCGTCGCTAACAAGCGCGGCGCCACCGATGCCGCGGCCTTCGAGGAGATCGCTTACCTGGGCTACCCCTTCTCTGTATCCGAGACCTTCCAGTTGCGCAATACGAACGCGACGATCGAAGAGTCCGTCGAGCGGGTCGCCGACATTCAGGAGATCTGCCTGCAGGCCGGAAAGAAATTGGTCATCTACATTTCCATGGGTTTCGGCAATCCGTACGGCGATGCCTGGAATGTCGAGATCGTTCAGCGATGGGCCGATCGCCTGGTGTCTATGGGGATCGGGATCCTGCAATTGTCGGACACGATCGGAGTGGCGACTCCCGACAGCATCCGCTATCTGTTTTCCAATCTGTTACCGCACTATCCCGGGGTGGAGATCGGCGCCCATTTGCATACCGAACCGCACAACTGGAGAGAGAAGGTAGAGGCGGCCTATCAGAGCGGTTGCCGGCGTTTCGACGGCGCGCTGAAGGGTTACGGGGGCTGTCCGATGGCCAAGGACGACCTGACCGGCAATATGCCGACGGAGTTCATGGTCGGCTACTTCCGCGAAATGGGCGAGGAGCTTGGAATTGATCGCGAGCATTTTCGGCTCAGTATGGAGATGGCCCAGCAGATCTTCCCTCATTGAGGGAGGACCAGAGCCGCAACAGACCGGCCACCGACATGGCATCCTGGATCTCTCCTTCCAAAACCATCTGCACGGCTTCCCGGAGCGGCAACCGCCGAACTTGCAGAAGCTCGGTCTCTTCGGGCATCGACCGGCCGAATTCCAGCTCGCGGGCGACAAAGATCAGCGCCCGCTCGTCGGTCACCGAGTTGGATATCTGTAGCTCCAGGAGTTGTTCCCAGGAGCGGGCGCTAAGGCCGGTTTCTTCCTTGAGTTCCCGGCGTGCCGAGTCGAGCGGATCGGTACCCAGCGGACACCCTCCTTCCGGTATCTCCCAGGAATAGGCCTCCATGGTGTAGCGATACTGGCCGACGAGCCAGGTGTATTCCTGTTCGTCGAGTGGGATCGCTCCGACGGCCAGGTTTTTGAAATGCACTACGCCGTATATGCCGTTGCCCCCGCCGGGATTGACGACTTCCCGATGGCTGACCTCGATCCAGGGATTGTCGTACACCGTTCGGCGGTTCTTGGTGGTCCAGGGATTCTTCATGTATTCAGGGAAAAGTGGTTTGGAAATCTTGACGCGCTCGATCGGCTGTCAGCCCACGGCAGCGCCGGCGCCGCTTCGCTATTCAGGCGTAACCTAATAGCTTATAGGTGATCAGACCGATCCATTCCTTACAGAGGATCTCCCATTTGCGCAAGGCGCCCGGATCGGGCAGCAACCAGTCGTTCGGTGCCCAGGTCGGCGGCTGGTATTTGACGTCGGTCGGGTAGGGGATGGCGTCGACTCCCTGCTTTCGACAGATGGCCAGAGCCCGCCGCATGTGGAAGGCCGAAGTGAACAGCAAGACCGTGGAATCGGCCGGAAGCAGGGCTTTGGAGTTTCGGATGTTCTCGTAGGTGTTGCGCGACTGCCCCTCGACGACAATGTCGTCTTCCGGAACGCCCAGGCGCAACAACAGACGGGGAGCTTCCCGATCGTCAAACAAGTCGCCGTGCAGGAGGCTTCCGCCGCCGCCCGAGAGCAGGATCTTGCCGATCTTCCCAAGCCGGTGCAGTTCGGCCGCATTGATCAGCCGGTTCGGGTTCTCGTTCAGGTTCGCCCGGTCGCGGGGACTGGCCGTGCGGAAGCTCAGATAGCCGCCCAGCACGATCCCATAGGGGTAGTTTTGCTCCAGCTGTGCGATCTCCACCGGCCTGACTTCCCACCACCGGAGCAGCAGATTGGGCAGGATCGGATTGGTAAATACGAGCAGAAGTCCCAGCGCCAGTCGTAACGCCCGACGCTTTCGAAGACCTGGTTTGGCCATCAGACCGTAGATCAGCAGCGCGGCAACCCAGTTGAGGGGGCGTATAAAGAAGAATAGCAGCTTGGATAGCACGAAGAACATAATCTGACTTCTTAGAACGGGAAACCGTGAACGAGGCGATCCAGAAAAAGCGAGAACAAGCCCGGCTTCAGGAAGATGGCAAACCAGAAGCCGAAAACGGCGCCGTACAGGTGCGCGTCGTGATCGATAAAATCCTGGCTGTTCTTGCTGGCCCAGGACGAATAGAACAGGTACAGCACTGCCGCCACGATCGCCGGGATCGGAATGATGAAGAAAAGCAACAACCAGGACCAGGGCTGGAAGATCACGTAGACGAACACGATCCCGGAGATCGCCCCGGAGGCCCCGACGCTCGCAAAGGAGGGATTTTCCCGATGTTTCAGAAAAGTGGAGATGTTGGCAAAGATGATCGTCAGGAAGTAGAGGAGGAGATAGTTGATGCGTCCCATGAGATCGCCGAACAGGCTCACGAAGCGTCCTTCTACGTATTCGCCGAATTGATACAGCACGAACATGTTGATCAGCAGGTGCATCCAGTTGCCGTGAATGAAGCCGGAACTGATGAAGCGATAGTACTCCTTGTCTTTATGCTCCAGATAAGGCGAATGCATCAAGCGGGTGAACAGGCTGCGGTTGTTGAATGCCTGATAGGAGGCAAATCCGCTGATCAGGATCAGGATCAAGGTGATGGAGAACGGGTTCGTATCGGCCATAGATGCGTTTTTCAGTCGTGGTGATAGGGTTCGTTATGCAGGATGCTGAAGGCCCGGTAGAGCTGCTCCAGGAAGATCAGGCGGACCAGCTGGTGGGAAAAGGTCATGGCCGACAGCGCGATCTTTCGATCGGCCCGGCGGTACACTTCTTCCGAAAAGCCATAAGCGCCCCCGATCTGGAAGACGATGCGGCGGTGAGAACCGAGCAGTCCTTTTTGCAGGAACTCGGCAAATTCGCGGGAGTTGCCCGTATTGCCGCGTTCGTCGAGCAGGATCAGGTAGTCTTGAGGCTGTATTTTGCCGAGGATCCGTTCCCCTTCCTGGCGCTGCAGTTCTTCCACGCTTAGTTTTGCGGCATGGCGGATATCGGGCAAGGTAACAACTTCAAAGGGCAGATAGCGGCGGATCCGTTTCTCGTATACGTCCATTCCTTCCCGCAGGTAAGGGAAAGCCGTTTTTCCGATCTGCCAAAGTTCCACTTTCATTCGGCCAAGATACTAAAGATCCCGGACGATCGGTTTGCAGTCGAGGAAGATCAGGGCGATTGGATCGTCCCTAGTTCTTCCATCAGACTATGGCGTTCCGGAAAACCGCTACGGAAGGTTTCGAGCAGGCGCCCGGCCAGATCCTCGAAGCCGCTGGAGAGGAGGTGCTCGATGGTTTCGCGGATGCGCTTGGAAGGCTTGCGTCCGAGGTGATTCTTGATATATTGGGTGAGAAACTGCATGTACAGGTCTTCAACGCCTTCCTGTCCGGTCTGGATCAGGTAGCGGTCGTATTGTTGTAGCAGGTCGAGCGATTGCAGTTGTATGATATAGGCCTGTAGGTCTGCCGCCCGGTCTTCTTCGAATAGTAGCTTGGCAACGGCGTCGCGGACCTGGATCGAAAATGGCTGCCGGCGCAGTTCGGCCAACAGTTCCTCGGCCAGCACGGGCCAGTCGGGCGCCTGCCTCCGCAACAGGTCGAGCAATTGCAGGTCTTTGGTGCGCAGAAAGAGCTGGCGGCCGTAGTGCCGGATGCCGGCCGCATCCCGCGATTCCAGGGCCAATTCGAACAAGACGGTCACCAGAGCCCGCCGGCCTTCCTCCTGCGGGGCCTGCTCCAGCCCCTTTTCTGCCAGGAAACGCGCCCGTTCCGGGTGTGCGAGCTTTCGCTCCCGGCGCAGCACGTGAAGGAGGAAGTTATGATCGGCCAGATGTTCGAGTATGTATTGCTGGATCTCGTGCTCGGGCAATTCGAGGCGGTACAGAACTTCGAGCAATTGGATGCGGAGGAGAGCCCGTTCTGCCGCTAACATTCGCCGGTCGTCGGCCAAGGCCTCAAAATGGCTGCGCAAGCGTTCCAGCTGGTCGCGTCCGGCAGCCAGGCTGACGAGTAGTTCGTAATATCGTTCGGCGCCGTAAGTGCCGCGGTAAATGAACTTTCCGCTCTCTTCGAGGCAGAAGCTCCACAACTCCTCGCGCAGGCGAGGCGCCGGCCCTTGCTGCAGCAAGAGTTCCAGACTTTGAAATACCTTAGCCAGCAACGCATCCAGATCGGCTTTCAGGCGACCCGACTTCCGGCTGAGCGGTCCGACTTTCTCCAACAGGAGCCGGAGCAGGGATGCCGCTTCGAACAGGTCTTTTTCGCTCAGCAGTTGCTGGACGCGACCATGCAATTCACCGGCGATCTGCAGGATCTGTTGCGTGCCCCGGTAGGATAGTTCGTCTTTTTTGGTCCGGGCGCCGTTGATCGTGGTGTCGAGCAGCTGGGCGTACTTTTCGAGCGGATTCCCGTCAGGGACATCACCCGTGAAGCGAGCTTTCAAAGCCAGTGAAAAGTGGCGGTTGCTGCGGGCGTATTGTTTGACGAAATCGATCAGTTCTCCGGCGTCGACATAATCGAGGATCATGGGCACGGTCAGGCGGCCGTTGCTACCGGAACGCGCTGCGGGTTTCTTGTGAGGAGCAGGCGGAGGGAGTTCGCGACGCAGCGCAAGCAGGGTAGCGGCCAGATGTTCGCAATGGTTTTTCCGCCGGAAGGAGGGGCACTCGCAGGTGCCTGCTTTGATGCGCTTACCGGAAAGCTGAACTTCCACTTCCCAGGAATCGTCGACGACGGTCGTCCAAAGCCCTTTCTCGACTTCCCGCAATGCAGCCACGGCCCCCTGATCGAGCAGGAGTTCTGCCGACAACAGATCGGCCTCCGGGAAGTGCAGCTCAATGTTCTTTAGCGGAAAATTCATAACGGTATAAACGCGCCCCATCTGCGCGGAGTTCAGGGCCAGGCCCGGGGAAATCCAAAATTAACGAGATCGGAGCACAAACTCAACCCGCATATGCCGTAGTTGTATTAATTTTGAAGAACATTCTGTCGACCATGAAGAAACTTTATCTGATCAGACACGCAAAATCGAGTTGGGACGATCCCAGTCTCGACGATTTCGATCGTCCACTCAACGGTCGCGGCAAACGCGATGCGCCGTTCATGGCGGAGCTCCTGGCCGCCAGGAAATTCGGGCCCGACGCCCTGGTGTCCAGCCCGGCCAAGAGAGCGATCACGACGGCCCGGCACTTTGCCGACGCATTCGGGGTCGAACGCTCCTCGATCATACAGGAACGGGGGATCTACGAGGCCTCGGCGGGCGAATTGCTCGATATCATCAACGATTTTACCGACGATTGGCAAACGGTGTTGTTCTTCGGCCATAATCCGGCCTTCACCATGCTGGCCAATCTGTTCACGACTTCCTACATCGGCAATATCCCCACCTGCGGGATCGTCGGGATCGAACTATCGGTCGGTCGCTGGAGAGAGCTGGAGCGAGGCGGCGGCCGGGTCGTCGAATTTCATTTTCCCAAACAACATTTTCCCGGATGAAGCATTGGTTGTGCCTGCTCGCTCTGGGCGTTTGCCTGTTAGCCTCCTCCTGTTCCGAAGA
>JAGQXA010000359.1 GCA_020436865.1 Saprospiraceae bacterium
CCTTCTCATCGGTCTGCACGCCGGCTTTGTCGAGGCCAAGTTCGGCCGTGTAGGGTTTGCGGCCGATGGCCACCAGGCAGTAATCGGCGTCGAGGGTAAAAGTTTCCTCCGAATCGCGCTTTTGCACCTCGACCTTGACGGCTTTTTTGGTAGCCTTCACGGTATTGACCTGATGCTTGAGGTGGAACTTCATTCCCAGCTTTTTCAGGGCCCGCATCAGTTCCTTGCCCATGTCGGCGTCCATGCCCGGGATCAGCCGGTCCATGTATTCGACCACCTCGACCTCGGTTCCCAAACGGGCATATACCGAGCCCAGTTCGAGTCCGATCACTCCGCCGCCGATCACGACCATGCGCTTGGGCACTTCGGGCAGTTCGAGTGCTTCGGTTGAAGTGATGACGCGGGTTTTGTCATAATTGAATGCATCGGGAACAATGGGCTTAGAGCCCGTGGCGATGATCACCTTGTCGGTTTCCAGCTTCTCGGTGGCGCCGTCGGATTTGGTCACCTTGATCGTGTGGGCATCTTCGAAAGTTCCGTGTCCTTCGATCACATCGATCTTGTTCTTCTTCATCAGAAAGTCCAGGCCCTTGACGGTTTGGTCGACCACCTCCCGCTTGCGTTGGATCATCTGTTTCATATCCACCTTCAGCTCTTTCAGCTGAATGCCGTGCAGTTCGAACTTCTCCTTGGCATTGTGGTAATGTTCGGACGAATCGAGGAGCGCTTTTGACGGGATGCATCCCACATTCAGGCAGGTGCCGCCCAGGGTCGGGTAGCGTTCGATCAGGGCCGTTTTCAGGCCGAGTTGGGCGCAGCGGATCGCGGCCACATAGCCGCCCGGACCGGAGCCGATCACAGTGACGTCGTATTTCATTAAATGGGCTTTCGTTTTTTGACCAAATGCAAAGGTCCAAAGGGAGGGAACAGCCCCGCTCTTTGGACCCCTATATTGCAAACAATTCTACGATCAAGAAGATCAGGGCTTTTTCTTTTTATTCCGGTTTCGATTGCGGTTCCGGCTGCGATTTTCGGCATTACCGCCCTTGTTTTCGCTGCTTCCTCCGCCTTCGCGCGGCGGCCGCTTGCGGTTCTTGTTCCGGTTGCGGCGGCGGCCTTTCTTGCGCTCTTCGGGCGGAAGTTCGATCACATCGTTGACGCTTTCGAAATCTACTTTGGGCGTCGCATCCACCGGCAGGTCCTGCAAATCTATCAAATCTGCCGGAAATTCTCCGCGGTCGTTCATGGCTTTTACGGCGACGGCGCGGGCCAGGTCGACCGCATATACTTTGCCCCGTCCGTTTTCGTGGGTATAGGTGTAGTACATCAGTTTTTTAAAGATGTCGGTCTTGATCAAAACGGCCGTTCCGACCTGGGTTTTGAGCTTCTCGGCATCGTCGGGAAACTGATCGAGGGCTTCGATATAGGTGTCGAGTTCGTAGTTGAGGCAGCATTTCAGGCGACCGCATTGCCCCGACAGCTTGGCCTGGTTGATGGCCAGGTTCTGATAGCGGGCGGCGGCGGTCGACACGGATTTGAAGTCGGTCAGCCAGGTCGAGCAGCATAGCTCGCGGCCGCAGGAGCCCAGACCGCCAATACGCGCCGACTCCTGCCGGGCGCCGATCTGCCGCATTTCGATCTTTACGCGAAACTCCTTGGCATAGTGGCGGATGAGTTCGCGGAAATCGACGCGGCCATCGGCCGTGTAATAGAAGGTTGCCTTTCGCTTGTCGCCCTGGTACTCCACGTCGCCGACCTTCATATCCAGCCCCAGGGTACGGGCGATGGCGCGGGCGCGAACCATAGTGGGCACTTCGCGTTCGCGGGCTTCCTGCAACCGCTCGAGGTCGCGTTCATTGGCGCGGCGGATCACCGTCTGTGCGATCGAATCCAGGCGCACCTTCTTGCGCTTCATTTGCAGGCGCACCAGTTCGCCCGAGAGCGTGATGGTGCCGACATCGTGGCCACTACTGGTTTCGACGACCACCCGGTCGCCGGTGATCGGACGGGGGCTGGCAGTATTGCGGTAGAAACCTTTGCGCGCGCCGTTCTTGAAGCTGACCTCCACAAATTCATATTCTTCCACATCCTGGAGTTCCATCGTCGTCAGCCAGTCGTATGTGTTGAGGCGGTTGCAGCCGCCGGTCGAACAGTTGCCGTTATTCCTGCATCCGAGCGGTTCGCCATCTTGAGTTTTCACAGAACATCCTGCACAAGCCATAACTGTTACGGTATTTAGGAGGAGCCCGCCGGGACTCCCGATCGTTGAAAAATATGGTGAATGCGAATGCTGGCATCCAGGAACAAGACCTTCGGATGCGCATTCCTCTCGACGTGGTAAGCACAGTCGGAGAGCAAGTTGATGATTCGTTCTAATTGATCCAGTTCGACCAGCGCCTGCAGGCGGGTGGCCGTTTCCCGTTCGGCCGGACGCAGGCGCACCTCTTCCCGTCCGGTGGCCTTCAGCAACACGAGTTCCCGCAGGAAATGCAGCCCGTACCGCAAAAGATGCTTCTGGTTCTCCCGCCCCACCGCAGCGAAGGATTCGACCCATTCCATCAAGGCCGGCGCCTTCCCCACATAGCACTTGCGCAACCAATCGAGGAAGCGATCGGACTGATCGCTTTCTGCCTGGTCGACCAGATTGCGGGCTTCATTCAAATTGCCGTCGGCCAGATAGGCGACCGTCTGGGCCTGGGCGGCGCTCAGCGGCCGGTAGGCCTGCACCGCCTCCGCCACGAGCTCGTCGGGCAGGGGTTGCACGTGGACCAACTGGCAGCGCGACAAGATGGTATTGAGGATCAGTTCCTGGCGTTCGGCCACCAGGAAGAAGAAGGTGTCGGCCGGCGGCTCTTCAATGAGCTTCAAGAGGCGATTGCCCTCTTTGCCCAGGTATTCGGGCAGCCACATGATCAGGATCTTGTAGCGCCCTTCGACCGTCTTCAGGCTCAGTTTGCGCACGATGTTGACGCACTCTTCCTTGGTGATGTTCCCCTGCTTGTTTTCGGCTCCGATCCGCTGCAGCCACTGGTTGACATTCTGGTATGGATTCTCGGCCAGCGCCTGCCGCCAATGGGTGAGGAAGGCCTCGCTGGTGGCCTTGGGGCCGACGGTGGGGATGGAAAAATGGAGATCGGGATGGATCCATTTGCCCGTTTTCAGGCAAGCGGAACATTCGTTGCAGCAATCGCCGGCAGAGGGTCGCTCACAGAGCAGGTACCGGGCCAGGGCCAAGGCCAGGGTGAGTTTGCCGCAACCTTCCGGCCCCAGAAAAAGGAGGGCATGTGGAATGCGTTCGGAAGAAACCATCCGCAGCAAACTATCGACGACAGATCGTTGGCCGACTACCTCTGCAAATTGCATAATACAAGCGATTGTCGTACCCCGAATTGCTAAAGCCTGCTGCGGCAGAAAAGAGCCCGGTTCAAGCGGTTATCCACGATAGGATCTCATCGTCGAACGGTTCGGTGGAAGAGGGGAGCATACGGACCAGATGTCCGTGTTCGTCAAGCAGGTATTTCTGGAAATTCCATCTCACCTGGCTATCCGCTACGCCGTTCAGCGATCTTTGCGTCAACCAGGCATACACGGGTTCTCGATGTATGTCGATCTTGGCTGACAGCGGGAAGGTCACGCCGAAACGGCTTGTGCAAAAAGCCCTTATTTCTTCATCGGTGCCGGGTTCCTGACCGCCGAAGTTATTGGCGGGGAAGCCTACGACCACCACGTGTTCCTGAAATTTCTCAAAAAGTTCCTGCAACTGCCGGTATTGTGGAGTGAATCCACATTCCGAGGCGACATTTACCACTATGATCTTCTTGCCTTGAAAAGCGGCGAAGTCTATTTCTCCTCCATCGATCTTCTCTACCTTAAACTGATGTATGGTTGGCTGCACCATTGATGCTGCATGCTTAGCAAACTCAAAGGAACTTATTTTCGCTAAAATACGCATTTTTGGCAATTCTCCGCCCTCCCGATCCTTTCTTATCGGATGGCCCGAAAAAAGAGCGCTTCGGCAAACCTTCCCACCGGCCTCCGTGTTGCAAAAAGGACAGTTCGCCCGCGAATCAACCCAACGTCCATGAGGATCTCCGTATTTCGCCGCGCGCATTTCAACGCCGCCCACCGCCTGCACAACCCAGCCTGGTCAGAGGAGAAGAACCGACAGGTCTTCGGCCTGTGCAATAACCCTCATTACCACGGTCACAACTACGAGCTGGAGGTCAAACTGACCGGCGAAGTAGATCCGGAAACCGGCTACCTGATCGACCTGAAAGTCCTCAAAGACCTCATCTACGAACAGGTCGAGAAGCGCTTCGACCACAAGAACCTCAATCTCGACACCGAAGAGTTCCGCCACCTCAATCCCACTGCCGAAAACATCTGCTACGTCATCTGGCAGATCTTGCGCCGGCATCTGGAACCGAAATACGAACTGACCGTGCGCCTGTATGAAACGCCGCGAAATTATGTGGAATACAGGGAGGGAGAGGGAGTTTGAGTTTGAGTTTGAGTTTGAGAGTGAGTGTGTTTCCCCTGGGTCCTCTGAACCCGGCACAAAAAAAATCCCCGACACAGAGCTGTGCCGGGGATTTTTCAAGATGAGTAGATAGATCTTTACGGGCGATAGTTGCGCTTGCTGACACGCACCGTTTTCAGGATCCCTTCCTCGCGGTTGAGCAGGGTTACCAGGTACATGCCATTAGGCAGATCGGCCACATTATACTTGCCGCCTTGTACGACCGGGAAAGAGCGTACGCGCTTACCCAGTACGTTATACACGACGAGTTCATCGACGAGGTTCGACTGGTTGTCGAGCATGAAATAGTCAGTGGCGGGATTCGGGAAGACCCGCAGAGCCGCTTTTTCCACTTCGGATACGGCCGTCGGCACCGACACTTCGAAAACGGCGGTGGTCAGCACTTCGCCGGGATTGTCGATCGACATCAGGTGAACCTTCACCTGGCAGGTGCCGGCTACCTGGCGCGGAAGCACGTGCAGGTCGAGCAGCGATACTTCACCCGGGGTGAGCGTATCGGGCTCTTCGATGATACCGGGATCATAGGTCGTCCAGGTAAAAGAGGCATAGCACTGGTTGCCGTCGCACACGCGGAATTCCCATTCGGCCGGCGCATCCACGATCTCGCGTTCCCAGACCATCAGTACCGTTTCATTGGTCAGGTTGGTCACCTCGGCATGGGCAACGGGCTCGGACCAATAGTCAGTCAGATCGACGTCGGAGAATTCGATGATATGGGGATTGGGATTGACGACGAGAACGTCTTGGGCCCAAATTTGGATCGTGAAGAGGAAAAAAGTGAAGAAAAGTAAAGTCTGCTTCATGAATCGCTGATTTTTCGAATGATACTTTTTACTGATACAAAAGTACCTAAATTTTTCAATTGATGTGAGCTAGTCGCCGCGGCAACGCCAAAATCTTAGCGGTTTTGCCGTTAATACGTCAACTTTAGTATTGTGTTAACAATTTTTCGGCCAATCGGGTTCGGCGGATCGTCGCCTTCCAGGCAGTTCCCCTATTCCCGGGCTGCGGTACATCGATTTGTCGGTGGGCTTTCCTACCTTCGGATCAAATTTCCGAGCATGCGTCTTTTAGCCCTCGCTCCCCTTTTCCTGCCCTGGATCGCCGCCGCACAGCCGGCCATCCAGAACCTGCAATTGGCGTCTCAGGCTGGAAATGTGTTGCGCTATGAAGCCACCTTCCAAACCACCGAGCCTGCCCTGGCCTACTTGTCGGTTATGCAGGGCGGACAGTCCTTTAATACTTCGGTGAGCGGGCCGGCCACCGAGCATGTACTCCCGCTGTACGGACTCAAAGAGAACCTTCCCTACCAATTGGTTGCACACGCCTTCAATACGCTGGGGGAAACGAGCAGTATGCCCGTCGCTTTCACGACTGCGAGCGTGCCGACGAATATTCCAAAACCGATCGGCGTGTCCAACGGACTTGGCAACGCCTCCGACCTGGTGGCGATCAACCTGCCCATCGGCACGCACCATTTTATCGAGATCTACGACCGAAACGGCAAGCTCGTGTGGTACCAACTGGTCGACAGCCCCGCTTCGCCCTGTATCGGCTACTACTGGACCAAGAACAAAACGCTGCTCTTCCTCGACGACGATTGTCAGACGATCTCCGAAATGGACCTGGCCGGTAACGTTTTGCGCACGGTCGACATCAGCGGCCTGCCCGGCGGTCCCTTTTACTTCCACCACGAGTTCCGGCTCAATGACGACGATCATCTGGTAGCCCTCATCGCCGAATTGCGCACCATCGACCAAAGCTCGGTCGGCGGACCGGCCGACGCACAGATCGTGGGCGACGGCTTTCTGGAACTCGACTGGGATGGGAACCTGCTCCAGTACTGGACCTCCTTCGATCATCTCGACCCGCTGACGGCCACCGGCAGCGATGGCTTCTGGCAATTCTATTTCGGGCCGGAGTCTAACGACTGGCTACACGCCAATTCCCTCATGGAAGACACCGACGGCCATTACCTGATGAGCCTGAGCAACCCTAACCAGGTCATCAAGATCCACCGCGAAACCGGGGAGATCATCTGGACGCTGGGCGACAGCGGCGACTTCACGATCTCTCCGACCGACGCCCGTTTCCGCAATCAGCATTCGGTCAGCGCCACCGGTGAAAACCGCTACCTGCTGTTCGACAACCGGGGCGGCATCTTCTACTCGCGCAGCACGGAACTGGAGATCGACCCCGTCAATATGACCGCCACCCGGATCTTCACGTTCGACGACGGGCAGGAAACGCTCACGCCCGTGGTCGGCAACGCACTGCGGCTCGCCAACGGCAACACCCTCACCTGCTTCGCCCAAAAGGGTCTGATCAAGGAGTCGGATCCCGATGGGAACGAGGTGTGGAGCCTCGACCTGCAACTTTTTTCCTACCGGGCTTACCACTTCGACAAGCTGTATGACGACATCCCGGAAGCCCAGCTGCTCGTGCCCGGCATTTGCCTCGACGACGAACCGAACGCGGCGCCATTTTATCCGGAGGTGGAACCCAGCGGCGGCTATTTCAGCGGCATGCACGTGGTCGACGGCCTGTTCGACCCGCTGGCCGCAGGAGTCGGCCTTCACGACCTCACTTACACCTACGGATGGAAGAGCTTCCCTCTGCAGATCGCCGTGTCGACCACGCCCGACATCCCGGCGATACAAGAAACCGGCGATCTGCTGAGTACCTCGGGCGGCTATACCTACCAGTGGTACCTGAACAGCGCCCCGATACCCGGAGCGATCGACTCCTTCTATGTGGCGACGCAGATCGGAACCTATCAGGTCGAGCTGTTCAACCAGGGCGGGTGTAGCGCCCTGTCCGAACCCATCCTTATCGAGGTGTTGCCCACCAGAGAGACTCCGGCGCAGGAGACGCTTTCCATTTTCCCGAACCCGACCGGCGGTTGGGTGCGCATTTCCTCCCACAACGGCCCTTTCCTGGGCCGGATGCAGGTGTTCGATGTACTTGGGCGCCGGATCCTCGATCGCACCCTAGAATGGGAACGAGAATGGTTTGTCGACCTGTCGGCCTGCAGCAGCGGACCCTATTTCTTCCTGCTGGAAAACGAAAAAGAACGGATCCAACAAATGATCTTCCTGCAAAAATAAATGCCCTGCCTCACCCGATAATCCACTCGAAATGACCAGGATCATACTGCTCCTCTTTTGCCTGCACACCCTGCATGCCGGAGCCCAACTCCTCATTACCGACCTGCAAGTCGAAGCGCAGTCCGATAACGTGCTGCGCTACGAGATCGATCTAGAAACCAATGTTCCCGCCCGAACGTACGCCGCCTTTGAGCAGAACGGCCAGATCAGGCACAGCTCCATCTCTGCGACGGGCGTCGACCATCAACTGACCGTTTACGGGCTGTTGGCGGAAACGGACTACGAACTGACCGTTCACGCCTTCGATCCATCCGGGCAGACCACGCAACAGACCGTCGAATTCACCACCGGCAGTCTGCCGGCGGGGCTGGTCCAGCCGGCAGCGACGCTTGGAACATCGGTCGACTCGCTCGATTTCGTGTCGATGGACGTGCTGTTCGGCAACAACCAACAGGTGCAGATCTTCGACCGCAACGGGCGAACGGTTTGGTATCAGTTGCTGAGCGTGCCCGGCATTCCCTGCCTGGGGTACAAATGGACGAAGAACAACACCTTGCTTTACTTGCACGCCAGCTGCCACACCATCGAAGAGATCGACCTCGCAGGAAACGTGCTACGTCAGGTGGAGGTTAGCAACTTCCCGGTCCAGTACTACGTTCATCACGAATTCCTCCTCAACCAGGCCGGGAATTTGCTGGTATTGGTGGCGGAAGGGCGCACGATCGACAAGAGCTCCGTCGGCGGGCCGGCGGACGCGCAGGTGGTCGGCGACGGTTTTCTCGAGATCGACTGGCAGGGCAACATCCTGAAAAAATGGTCGGCCTTCGACCACTTCGACCCGCTGACCAGCGTCGACCTCAACAACTACTGGGACGAGCATTTTGGCCCGGGCGCTGAAGACTGGCTACACGCCAATTCCCTGGCGATCGACACCGACGGCCACTACCTGCTTAGCATGAGCATCCCAAACCAGATCGTCAAGATCCACCGCGAGACCGGCGAGATCCTTTGGACACTGGGCCAAGGCGGCGATTTTACGATTCTCCCGCCTGACGCGGTCTTTGCGGGACAACATAGCGTCACCGGGCTGGGCGACCAGCACTACCTCCTGTTCGACAACAAAGGCGGCCTGGCCGACGGCGCCTACTCGCGTACGTCGGAGTTCGTGCTCGACGAAGCCGCCGGCACCGCTACGCTCGTCTACACCCAGGAAGCCAACCAAGCCATTTATACCCCGGTCGTCGGCGGCGCGCAACGCCTGCCGAACGGACATACCCTGACCTGTTTCGGCCAGAAGGGCGTGACCAAAGAGGCCGACGAGAACGGACAGGAAGTGTGGAGCCTCAACCTCGCCAACTTTTCCTACAGGGCCTATCACCTACCCACGCTCGACCCGGCCATTGCCGCTCCGCAACCGGCTGCGTTTTGTATCAGCCCGGATGCAACGCCATTCTCCCCAACCGTCGAGCCCGACGGCGGATACTTCACCGGCGACTACATCTTCGACGGGCTTTTCGA
>JAGQXA010000360.1 GCA_020436865.1 Saprospiraceae bacterium
TGACCGTTATTTACGGCCCTCCTTTCCGCCACGACGATTTCGAAACGCTGCTGTCGCAGTGTCAGGCCTGGATGGATCAGCACCTGCTGGAAATCCAGGAATCCTATCGCGACACCTATCATCAGCCGAACCCCTAGCCCCATCGGGGCGCCATAACCCCTAGCCCCATCGGGGCGTCAAACCCCTAGCCCCATCGGGTCGTCATATCCCTAGCCCCATCGGGTCGTCATATCCCTAGCCCCATCGGGGCGCCATATCCCTAGCCCCATCGGGGCGCCATATCCCTAGCCCCATCGGGGCGCCATGAGTTTTTTATTGATATCAGGCACGCCAGGGCAAAATGAAGCGTTTCAATAAGACCCATTAGGAGAGCGTCGTCAAGCACAGATTTTTGTCACAGGGGGTTGCGCTTGTTAGATCAGCGCAATTCGCCACAGTTCAAAATCATCCGGCATGGCGAACACCTACAGTCAAATGTATGCCCAGATCGTCTTTACTCCTCGCGGGCGTCAGAGTTTGATCCTTCCCTCTTTTAAAGATGAGTTGTATCGGTACATTACGGGCATCGTTCAAAACAAAGGGCAGAAGATGATGGCGATCAATGGAATGCCCGATCACATCCACATCTTCATCAGTTTCAGGCCGACCATCGCGATTTCCGACCTGGTGAGGGACATCAAAGGCAATTCGGCAAAATTTATCAACGAACAGAAGTTCTTGCCCCGAAAATTCTCCTGGCAGGAAGGGTTTGGGTGTTTTACATACAGCCATTCTCAAATTGGTTCTGTCGCACGTTATGTGATGAATCAAAAGGAGCATCACCGTGAATGTACTTTTCGAAAGGAATACCTGAACCTATTGCAGGAGTTTGTGGTGCCCTTCGAAGACCAATACCTATTTGATTTCTTTGACTAGAGGGTGGGCTCGGTCTGCCTATGGATAGAGATATCAGATATGTCTCATCGATGGGAGGAATATGTCGCCCCGATGGGGCTCAAGGTGTCTGTACGGCCTTATGGCTAGGGAGGTTTGCCCCCTACGGGGGCCGTGGGATTGCCTGGGCCGCTATCCCGAGCCCCATCGGGGCGCCATATCCCGAGCCCCATCGGGGCGTCATATCCCGAGCCCCATCGGGGCGTCATATCCCGAGCCCCATCGGGGCGTCATATCCCGAGCCCCATCGGGGCGCCATATCCCTAGCCCCATCGGGGCGCCATATCCCTAGCCCCATCGGGGCGCCATATCCCTAGCCCCATCGGGGCGTCATGTATTGGTTATCGGCACATGGGGATATCGGCCGGATAGGAGAGCCCCAGACGCCCGACGCCCTGGTTGAGATCGACGTAAAGCACCCACCAATCGTCGAGGCGTTCTGCACGACCGCAAAGCGAGACCGGCTCGGCGACGAAGTCCAGCAGGCGGTCGGTGATCTGCTCTCCGTTGGGGCCCACCAATAGCACATATTCGAGGCGGCCGTCGGCCAGGCGGGCCTTCATGACCGGGGGGATGCCCCCGGAAAGACAGCGTACGGCGCAAGATCGATGCGGTTTGCCCTCGCCGGGCTTCATGACCCCGAAGTAGCATTTGGCATCGAGGATCTCTCCACTCAGAGAAGTTTCGCCGTAGAGCTCCCTGGAAGAGCTCAAAGAGCGCGGCTGGCCGATTTCGAGAAAAGCTGCATCCCCCTCGCTAAGCTCGAGCAATGCCTTGCCGTCGCGGTACAGCAAAGAGCCGCGGACCTTCACACGCCGCCCATCGAGGTCGAACCCCTCGCGCTCCGCGACCGTTTGGAGGATGCCCGTCGCGCCGAACTTGCCATATCCCACCAGCAACACCCGCTGGTACGTTTCCGAACCGGCATCGCCGACAGCGACCTTCAGAGCCGGTGCAGGTCTGGTCACGAGCACCCCCTCGAGCTCGGTGGCCTGGCCGTATTCGAACACGGCGTTGGAGAATTCGCCTTGTGCCAGGGCCAGCCAGGCGCCTCCTACGCCAAAAAGGCAACAGGCCAGGAGCAAGAACGCGCGGGCGCGTTGTAAGGCCTTGGGCGGCACGTCGGCCGACCAGCCGATGTAGAACGGGAACCTATTCATGCTTGCGGGGTATTTCTACCGGCTCCACCCGGGTACCTTCCGGGTGCGGCCGCGGGTTGACAAAGATGCGGTCGCCGACCAGCTTCAACTCGTAGGTGCTCACCTTTTCCGTGAAAGGGGGTGGCGAACAACCGTTTTCCGGCAGGTATTGATAGCCGTGCCATGGACAGGTAATACAGCCGTCGACGATCTTGCCCTCTCCCAGCGGGCCATGCTGGTGCTTGCAAATATTGCTGACGGCCGCCAACTTCCCGTCGTACTTGAAGATCGCTATGTTCTCCTTGCCGATGAGGCACACTTTGGCGCGCTTGTCTTCGATATCGGCCAGACCACAGACTTCCACAAAGTCCTCTCCGGCAGCAGCCGTGAACTGCCCGCGCTGTCCGAAAAAAGCTGCGGCCAAATGGAGACTGATGACCGTGACCACTCCCATGCCCAGAAATCCGATCGCGACGGGGGAGTGTTCCGCCTGGGCCACGCCCAACAATACGTGCATCACGAGTAGGCCATACGCGAGGTAGACAAACATGTGGAGCGTTTTCCAGGCCTTTGGTCCAAGGTTTTTCAGCCAGAAATCGTGGCTGGTCGCTGCCATCAGAAACAGGATGACCAAAGCCCCGAAGCCCAATACCTGAAAGGGGAAGTTGCTCAGACTGCCGTAGTGGACGTTCGCCGTGAACAGCGACACTAGTGGGTTGACGTTTCCCAGGCTGTGGAACTGGATCAAGTTGAATACCCCATGGATCAACCCAAAGAAAAAGGTCGTTACTCCCAGGTGCCGGCGGTTGTATAGCAGCGGGAGGAATGCCGGATCGATCCGGCACAATGGTCCGATCATCAGCGTCAGGTGCAAAAGCAGGAGCGCAGTCGTTCCGGTGGCGCGGATGATCAGCGTCTCGGCGGTAATTTCGGGTTGCAGGGCGAGCGTTAATCCGCAAAAGGCCAGCAGGAAGAGTCCGATCAGCCCCGCCAAATAGCGATCGTAGCGTTTTTTTTCGCGATTCCAGATGACGGCGGTGTATTGTGTCGACATGGGGGCTTGGGTAATTGGTCGATTAGTGGTATTGGTTGATTAGGGGTCTTCGGGCTTAATCTCCCTGTATGGGCAACCGGAGTTCCTTCAGCGCCTGGCGCTTGATCCCGTCATAGAGTTGCAACTCTAATACGTCGGTCGAAGGGGCAGCCTCCGGGAAGAAGTGAAAAAAGTAGCTTCCCGGAGCCTGTAAGTGACCGAGCAGGCGGCGGCGCTGGCCGTTTTCCGCAAGGTAAAGTTGAATGGAAGCGGCTGCCAGGTGTTCTTTTAATTGTACTTCCAGCTGCCAGCCGGGGAGGTTTCCGTCGCGACGCAAGACGCCTGAGAAGGCCTCGGTCGAGGCCTGACCGATCGGTTCGGAATACGGTCGGGCCGTCGGCGGATTGAAATCGCCATCGATCGCCGGCTCCGGGATCACCCATAGCGCGGCGATAAACAGGATGGGCAATAGAAAGGCCGAGACGACCCAGATCAGGCGGTGGCGGCGGCGTAGGGAAGGGGTCATGTTTGGAGGGCTTTAATCCACTTGATCAGCAACAACGGCCATAAAGCTGTTGCGGCGGGGAGCAGGAGCAGGCGAAAACCCAGTGGACTGCCTTTGGCGGCCGGATCGATCCGGGGCGCCCCCCAAAAGGAAAAGGGCAGGGCAAAGACGATCCCGGCGGCGGCATAAACTCCCAGAAAGGTCACGAAGGATTGGATGATGGACTCCATGGGCGACGAGCAATTGCTCGGTCATTTTACGGAAAAAGCCCGACTTAACCAAAATAGAGCTCGCAAAAGCAAAAAACCTGATACACCCCAAAACCCAGAAAGATCAGTCCTACCACCCGGTTTGCGTAATGGGTCACCTGTTCGGTCCGGCTGACCACAAACACGCCGAGGCGGGCATAAAGCACCAGGGCGCCCAATGCTCCAAGCATGGTGCCCAGACAAAAAAGCGCCAAAAAGCCGTTGCTCAGGAGTAGCCAGCCGTTGGCGCTGAGATAGGCGCCGTAGAAGATCCAGTAGGGAAAGACGAGAACGTTCAGGCTGCTCACGGCCATTCCCTTGTAAAAGTTTGGAATGTTGACCCCGCCGGCAGCATCCGCTTGTTTGGCCTTCGGGCGGAGCAGGAACAGATAGTAGAGGGCGAGCAGCAGGAAAACCAGGGCCGCAACGCCGTTGAAGGCCATGCCGAAGCGCACGTTGCCCGAGATCAGGTGGGTGAACTTGATCGCTACCATCGATTGCACGAATTCGACCAGGGCCGCCCCGATCGCCATCCACAGAGCGGCCTTCAGGCCTTTGCGGATCGCCGTTTCAGCCACTGCCATGTTGATCAATCCGATCGGCAGCGAACCGATGAAGCTCAACGACAAGCCCAGGATAATATGCTGTAGTACGATCACAGTAGAGAAGGTTGTGGCTAAACTTTCCGTTTTCTCAGGTCTTGCATGTAGCTCCGGTAGTCGCTGTAGGCCGCGCGCATTTCCGAAAAGGTCATCGGCTTCACCCCTTTGGCCCGCTGTTGCAGGTAGATCCGGTAAATATGGCCCCAGTGCCGGTAATAGGAGCGGTACTTCTTCCAGACCGGGATCGCCGGGTCGTAGATGTGTGCCGGTTCGCCCGCTACGCCATTGAATTCGAGGATCTTAAGGCCCCGGCCTTTTCGCAGTTCTTCGAGCGTGGTGTACTTGATGTCGAAGCGCCCGTAGTAGATCCCTTGAAAATGGCGGCTGATCTCGTCGAAAACAGCCGTGAGGGGCGGGTCGATGTGCCGGCTTCCGTCGAGAAACATCGTTCCGCGGCAATGATTACCGATGGGCTCGAGCAACACCTCTTTCCCCGCCGCCGGCACTTCTTCCAGCAGCCGGGGGAATTCCCGTTCGAAGCGAGCCAATTGCAGGTGGGCCCGAAGCGAGCGTTGCATCAGTTCCCGGATGTTCGAACGCCCGTCGCCGATCACCGTCAGGTGCTTCTTCAGGCAAAGGCTGGTCACGGCGCTCCCGGCGCCGTTGGGCAGGCGATAATGGAACACGCTGGCTTCCTCCGGATAGTCGATGAATTCCTGCAACA
>JAGQXA010000361.1 GCA_020436865.1 Saprospiraceae bacterium
GCCAGGCAGATTGGGCGTCCAGTTCTCGTAGTTGATCGAATTGGGAAGGCCGGAAAGGTCGATGACCAGCAGCCCTTCCGTAGTTCCGTTCTGATCGGTGGTCACATAGGCGAAATCGCCCCAGGTCTTGATGTCGCGCCAGGTAGAACCCTGGCCGGGAATAAAGACCACTTCTTCTGCGTTGGCCGGATCGGCGAGGCTGACGATCGATACGCCGTTATACAGACCGACCAGAGCGTACTCAGTGCCGTCGGCGGCTACCCAACCCCAAACGTCGTTGAGTTCGGGATTGTAGTCGATCTGCGACAGCAAAGACATGTTCAATTGTGCGAAGGAAAGTGCGGTCGAGCCGACGACCGCGAGGAGTACCAGCAAAAACCTATTCATAGTAGCATTTCTTTAATGGATGAGGTACCGGTTATTTGGGGAACGCAAGCGCCTTTTCAGCGAATGGGCTGGCAAAAGTAGCGTTTTGTCGTGGGTTTCGAAACGTCGACCGAACTACTGTAGTTAAAACGACTAAATTCTACCTGGAGGTTCGTCTGACCGGTAGGGTGGCGCAGGTCCGTCCGTCGATCTGCAAGCTCAGGAGGTACAGCCCGCCCGGAAAACGACCGCTCGGCAGGATGGTTCGTCCGCTCGTTTGCGAAAGTGCCGTTTCTCCCATCCATTTCCCATCGATTTGATGCCACTGCAGGCTTGCTTCCGAAAAGGATCGGTCGATCTGATAGTCGACCGTCAGATCGCCGGCAGTGGGATTCGGGAAAACCCGGAGGCCGCCGCATTCGCCGCTTACGGTCAAGTCTTGCTCCGTCCATCCTTCTCGGATGAGGAAATGGTCGAATCCGCCTTCGACGATATTGGGGCTTTCCGCCAGGTCGCCGGCGATCACGAGCAATTGGAAGGACCGGCCCGGTGCGATATGATCGAATAGTGGGACCGAGGAGGCGCCGCGCCATTCGCTTTCGGATTGGAGGACCGACTCCAGTAGGATCTTTTGCTCGCCGTCGTCGATCCAGACGCTCAGCGAATCGTCGGGCGGCCCATCGGCCCAGGCCATGAACAGCCACAGATCATACTCGAGGATCGGATAGTGGTAGGCGGATAGGTCGATCCAAGGGGAACGCAGGATCGTTTCCCCGTTCCTGACCTGGTCTTCATGAGCTTCACCCGCCTGGTTGCCGGTCACGAAGCAATAGTTGCCGGCATCGGTTGGACTGTCTGTGAGGGGGTTGGAGATCCGTCCGGCGCCGGTGTAGGTGCCGTTGGGCCGGCCTCTTTCCCAAATGCCCGTTTCAGCATCGCCTTCGACTGTCCAGCCGAGGTCGAGGTTGAACAGATCTTCGTAGCCGGGGGCAAGCGATAGTTCAAGCTGCGTTTCTGCGGAAACGATCACCTCGTCCTGCTTGTACCGATAACCCCAGGAACCGGCGTACACGCGATAATCGCCTTCGTACACTGCCGGAAAGGAGAAGCGCCCCTGCTCGTCGGCTACGGCCGTATAGGATATCTGTTCGCTCTCCAGCAGGATGGGAGCGCCGGAGACGGGGGCGAGCGTGACCTGATCCACGATCTGCCCCGAAACGGCGCGTTGTGGTAAGGGCGAAAGCGCCAGATCGAGCAGGGTCAACTGACCGTGCATCAATTCGACGGTACGTCGCTCCGTGGCGTAACCGACTTTCGAAAAGGTAAGCTCGTAGGCGCCGGCGACGGACAAGCCGGTTTGGTA
>JAGQXA010000362.1 GCA_020436865.1 Saprospiraceae bacterium
GTGAAAGCAGCAAAAGAGGAAGGGCTGTCTTTCGTTTTCCACGTAGTCGGCTTCGGCCTGGAGGAAGACGATGTCTCCTCGCTGGAGTGCGTGGCGCAGGCCGGCGGGGGGTTATACTTCGACGCACAGAATGCTGCCGATCTGGAAAGCGCCCTCGACCAGGCGGTGGAAACGCCGGTGGCGGAATACCACTCCTTCTTTTCGGTAAAAGGCACAGAGAACGGACAATTGCTCGACGTGGCCGTCAAGGTCGTCGATCCGGCAACTGGAAAGGACGTGGCGGCCGGTCGGACCTATGCGAGTTCGGAAACTAACCCCCGCCTATTGCCGGTGCCTCCCGGAAATTACGAAGTACAGGTGAGCGCAGTGCGTCTGAAGGGCTCGATCTTCCGGACCTTTGCCGATCAAAAGGTATCCGAAGGCGACACGATCGTGCTGGAAGCCGATTTCTCGCCTGGCGCCCTGCAAGTGGGCGTGACCCGCAACGGGGAGCTTTCCGATGCGACCATCCAGGTGTTTGCCCCCGGGCAAAAAGCCGCTGTTGCGGCGGGCCGATCCTATCGCAGCGCGGAGAACAATCCGCGCAGTTTCGACCTTACGGCGGGAACCTATACCGTGGTGGTGTCGTCGGTAGAGATCGCTGGCAAACCGGAAGTGCGCTTTGAAGAAGTGGTGGTCGAACCGCGAAAGACCGTCGAAAAGACGGTCGCTTTTGCCAGCGGCGCCTTATCGGTGGGCGCCTCCTCGAAGGGCGAACTGGTCGATGCCGGGGTGACCATTTACGAATTGCCCTCCAATCGCAGCGTGGATGCCGGACGCACGTATATGAGTCCGAATTCCAATCCGAAATCGTTCACCTTGCAGCCCGGGAAGTACCGGGTCGTGGTCAAAGCTTTCAAACCTGCCGGTCTAGGCGAACAGACCTTCGAATTGGAACTGCCGGCCGGTCAGGAAGTGAGCAAGATCGTCGAGTTCTAGCGTACCAGCGTCAGGCTGCCTTCGAAGAGGGCCGTCTGACCGTCGATGAATTCCACTTCGACGTAGTAGGCGAACACCGCCGGATTCATGCGCTGGCCTCGGAAGGTGCCGTCCCAACCCATTTCCAGATCATTGGGCGGAAAGTCGAAGCGCTCGAATACGCTTTCTCCCCAGCGGTCGAAGATGCGCATGGTCTTGATCCGGGCAACCTCCGGTCCGGCAAAGACCGTGAACTGGTCGTTAAGCCCATCGAAATCGGGGCTGAACACATTCGGGATATACACCCGCCGGTTCTCCTCGATGCTGACCAGCACGGAAGCCTGGGCTACGCAGCCGTTGGCGTCGGTCACTACCAGCAGATAGGCGCCGCCGGTCGTCGCCTGCAAGACCGGATCGGGGCAATCGGAACAGCTTAATCCGGTCGACGGACTCCAGGCGTAGAGGTACAGTCCTCCGGCCGGGAAAACGCTGGCTGAAAGCTGGGTCGCTTCGCCCAATTGCAGCGTGACCTGTGGCGCAAGCTGAATGACGAGCGAATCCGGCTCGACGATCGAGAAATTCTCCTCGAACAGACAACCGTTTGCATCCTGGATCAGCAAGGTATAGTTTCCTGCCGGAAGGTCGGTCCAGTTCGTCTCCTCGGAAAAGTTCTGTCCGTCGAGGCTGAACGACAATCCCGGGCCTGTGGCCGTGACGGCCAGGGTTCCGTCGGTCTCGCCATGGCAATTGACATCCTCGGTAAGCAAGTCGACCGCCGGAACGGGGCTTTCACCGATCGCGAAATCCAGTAGGGCGGTACAACCTTGCGCGTCGGTGACCAATAGCGAGTAGTTGCCTGCCGGTAGATCATCTACGGAAGGATCCTGGACCAGGCCATTTCCCCAATCGTAAGCGTAAGGGGGCAAACCGCCGCTGACGGCTGCGGTAGCGCCGCCGTCGGCCTGTTGCGGACAAGCCTCGCTTGTCGTCAGCTCCAGGTCGAGCGGTTCCAATACGGTCAGGTTGACCGCGTGCACGGAGTCGCAGCCGTTGGCGGCGACGAAGGATTGAGTATAGGTTCCGCTGACCGAAACGGGATTCCCGAAGATCAC
>JAGQXA010000363.1 GCA_020436865.1 Saprospiraceae bacterium
AACCGGCCGCTGTTCGCTACGCGAAAATTCACCACTTGTGATATTTTTTTAACCGAAACGGCTTTCCCGTCGTCGCTGTGGATAAAATTGCACCATTCTTGGGAATGAATTGAGCAAAAGAAGGGTTTAATTTGTTAGTGTTATTTTGACGATAACTCTTTTATGAAACCAAAGCTGGAGAAGATCGAACCCGAATTCGGCACTTCTTTCAAAGTGCGGCGTTACTCGGAGGGGCAAATGTGCAACCGGCCGTCCTGGCATTTCCATCCGGAATACGAGATCGTCTACATCTCGAACGGCAAGGGCAAGCGGCATATCGGCGACCATATCTCGTACTACGAGAACGGCGATCTGATCTTCCTGGGGCCCAATCTGCCGCATTTCGGCTTCACGGAAGAACTGCACGAAGAGCATGTGGAGGTCGTGGTCCAGATGAAGGAAGATTTCCTGGGCGCCGATTTCCTGCAACGCCCCGAAATGGCGCCGATCCTGCGGTTGTTCGCCAAGGCCAGGCAAGGACTGTCCTTTCACGGAGAAACCAAGCGGAGAGTAGGGGAGTTGCTGATCGGTCTGTCGGGGCAGCGCCCGCTCGACCGCATCCTGTATTTGCTGCAGGTCTTGCGGATCCTCGCCGAATCGGAAGAATATCGCCTGCTGAACGTCGGCGACCTGACCGTCGAGGTCCACGCCCAGGATCAGGAGCGCATGACCGCCATTTATCAATTCGTCGAACAGCATTTCCAGCGCTCTATCGCCCTGCCCGAAGTAGCCGGCAAGATCAATATGACCGTGCCGGCCTTTTGCCGCTATTTCAAGAAACTCTCCGGCAAGACCTTCACCCGTTTTGTCAATGAATTCCGCATCGCCCAGGCTTGTCGCCTGATGACCGACGGTCAGCGCAGCATTGCCAACATCGGCTTCGACTGCGGCTTCAACAACCTCTCCCATTTCAACCGGCAGTTCAAGTTGGTGACCGGCTCCAGCCCTTCGGCCTATCGCAAGGAATTGGAGGCTTTGGTGGGGGTGGATGTTTGATCACCCCACCGGCCCGTTGGCTTGCAGCAGGGCTACAGTCGGCGTTTCACTGCCGCCACTGGGCTCGAGAGTGATGTTCAGCGATTCGGCATGGCGGATAAAATAGATCTCCTGGAAGCCCAGGCAGGCGCGTTCGGCGTCGATCAGGCCGGCGTCGATCATTTCGCCGTCGACATCGGCCCAGATCTGGTAGGTATGACCGGAAGGTGGTTTAGGCAGGGTGCCGAGAAAGATCAGTCCTTTTTGCCGCTCTTCGTTCCAGAGGGCGACGGCAGAGACACCAGACCCCTGCAAGGCGACGTATTGTGTGCCGGGCGTTTGGAGGAATTCCATGTGGGCGGCTACAGCCTGCAATTGCCGGAGTTGATCGTCGCATTGTTCGCGGTAGCGGGCGCATTCGGATCTGATCTGAAGGTTTTGCCGCTCGCTGTGGAGTCGCAGACGGTATTGCCAGAAACTGGCGCTTCCCAATAGCAGCAGGGATACGATCCCCAGCGCCGGCAGCAGGAGCGGACGCTCGCCCCGGGCAAGGCTCCGATCGGCGGCAGCCGGCCGGTCATCGGCGACTTGCTCCGGAGGAAGGTCGCGAGGGGGCGTATGCTGCTCAGCGTAGCGCTCCATGGCCTTTTGCAGAAGGCGCAGTTCGGCCTCGATCTCCGGGTATTCTTCGGCGAAGCGCTCGACGATCCGGTCTTCCTCCGGCGAGGTCAGTCCGAGCACATACTGCTCGATCAAGCCCGATGTTAAGAATTCTTCCTTGTTCATTGGCTCGTGGTCGGAATAGGGCGATGAAAGCACGACCTCAAGGGGGCAACAATGGGCGCCGAAAAAGGTTCAACAAAACGACCGATCGAAGAGGGCTCATTCGATCGCCAGCCGTCCGACCGCCCGCTGGCGGCCTTCTTCGGCGATCAGTAGCCAGTAAAGGCCAGGGGCCAGGCGAGGAGGCAATTCGAGTTCCGGTCCTTGTAGTTCCGTCCGAAGCACTTCCTGTCCAAAGGCGTTCAACAAAACGACCTCGCCCTGGAAGGAGGTCCGGTCGAGCGTCACCCGCTCACGGGCCGGATTTGGGAAAAGGACCAAAGAAGAGGCCATAGGAACGATTTCCGGCGCCGGTGTCAGGCCCGGCGGGAAAAAGAAGATCAGGAGTTCGTCGAGCGTGGCCCGCCAGAGACCCCAGCTGTGGCCTTCCGGATATTCGTTCGAATACAGATCGTAGCCTTGCAACAGCAATTCGTCGCCGACCATGGTCATGTTTCCGCTCAGACTGCCCTCGTAGGAGCCCCAAACGGAGGCTACCCGGATTTCCTTGGCCGGCCCGTCGAGCACCACTCCGTTGGTCTCGTAGCTGTTGGGCCAGAACGCGCCCGAATGCAAGCCGCAGAGACCGAACAGGTCGGGATGATTAAAACTGATGAGGGCCGAAATATTTCCGCCGAAAGACGCTCCCAGCACCGCTCTCCTGGCCGGATCGTCGACGGTGCGGTAGTTGGCGTCGATGTAGGGCACGAGCTCTTCCACGAAGAACTGCCGGTATGGTACCCGTTCGGCGCCGGCGTATTCCGAGTTGCGGTCGTTGGGCCGCACGAAGACGCCGATCAACTCGGATATGTCGCCGTTGGCGATGAGGTTGTCGAGCGTATGGTCGGCGTCGGCCAGGCTGAGATACTCCTGTCCGTCCTGGAAATATGCCGAAGGGTAGGAGCGGTTGGTCGCGCTCTGATAACTCGGCGGCAGATAGACCTGGACCTGGTGCGATTGCCCGAGGATCTGGCTGGTGAACTGGAAGGTTTCGACCTGACCGTGCGGAATGTCGGGATCGTACACGATCTCCCAGGGCTGTACGTAGTCGGGCATGGCCAGCTCGGAATTCGGCCCGAAGCCTCCCAAGACCGTATTGGGGTTCAGCGGGTCGAGGATCCAGTTGCTGCCCACGACGAACTTGTAGTCGAGACGGGCGTTCGGCTCGAAGATATAGCTGCGGTAGAAAAGGTCGGTCGAGCCGGCCTGGGTCAATGGTCCGTTCCCCGGATCCCAGCCGTTGAAATCGCCGGCTACGCCAACGGATG
>JAGQXA010000364.1 GCA_020436865.1 Saprospiraceae bacterium
GCGATAGGTGAGATGCCGTTCGAAAAGGCTGCTCTTCGATTTCGGATCGTCGTCCATCGCCTTCCACACACCGCCGTAGTAGGGCAAACCCAATATCAGCTTCTTGCGATCGAGGCCGTCTTCCAGATAGCTGTACACGACATTCTCGATGCTCAACTCGTTATCGCCGGCATAGAGCGGCGCGATCGGGCCGTCGGTTTCGCTAAAAGGGTGGTGAAAATCGTAGGCCGTAATGACGAAGAAATCGACGTATTTCTGCAAGGTATCCACCTCGTAATAGCGATGTTGAATGCGCCGGTTCTTCGGGTCTTTGTACCGGTTGAGCTTGGGCAGCGACACCGTAAGCAGGTATCCATCCGCCGTCAGGCGGTCTTTTAGCCGCCGAATGAACCCCGACAGCTTCTTTTCATACCCCGCCGGAAGGTTTTCGAAATTGAGGTCTACCCCATCGGCCTCCTGCAGTTTCAACAGCAGGGTGATACTGTCGACAAAGGTGCGCTGCTGATTCGCGGCATTGTCGAGGAACAGCTTGTTTCCGGCCAGTTGGTGGCTTGTCACGGTCAGCAACACCTTGCAACTGTCGGTATGCGCCAGTTTCACCAGCTCGGTCTTCTTCCATTCTTCGATCACCTCCGGATTGGTGTAGGACCCGGTGGCGGGGTCGAGGTTATAGGCAAACCAGGCCACATGGGTCAGCAGTTTGTATTGATACCCTTTGTAGGCGTCGCCCATCCAGTACGGATGCCAGCCGAACACCTTCATGGAGGCGTCGATCGGCGTCATGAAAGGATTCCGGTATTTTTCATAAACGAGATCGGGGCTGAAGTAGTGGTCCCAATCGACGATGCCCAACTGACGAAGACTGTCGAAATACTGAAGCTCGTCCTGATGGATGTAATTGAACACCGAGGCGTACTTCTCGAAGACCGGTTTTTCCGACTCGGCCGTTTCTTTTCCCAACTTCAGGAAGCCGAGCAATTTCTGCCACCAGGACGGTTCGGCCGGTTCCTCCTCGGCGCTCTCCTCCGTGCCGGCAGCCTGCTCGCCCGATTGCTCCCCGCTCTGCGCCTGCAAGTAAAAGGCCGTCCCATCCTTCGACATCGTCGGGAGGAGTACCGGCAACAGGAGAAAGTACAAGGACACCAGCAGGGCTCTTTTCATCATTTGCAGGGTTCTTGGAACACGTTAATCTCTTTGATCTTCAACTCCTCGCTGGAGCTGTAGCTCAAGGGCGAGATATAGCAACCGATCATCTTCAGGCTGACCGGGATGGCGTCGACCGTATGATAATTGACGACCGAGAAATAGAGGTCGAAGTTTGCGGCCGTACTGCCCGCCTGATCCGCAGGGCAGGGCAGGAAGGGCAGGTCGGTACAATCCAACAGCGCATAGTAGCAGGGCGGCGAAGATAGCGGAAAGGCCGGCACATACTCCCGCAACGCCTTCGCATCGGGCGGATTGACCGGATCCCGGCGCACGACCTGTAGAAAGACGTCTTTCTGCAGAGAGTCGGTAAAGGCAAACAACACCTCTTCCCGGCAGAAGGTCGGCAGCACCTTCTGGAACCCCATACTATAAGCGCCCAGCGCTGCCGGCACGCCGGGCGGGGCCCATTCTTTGGGGATCGCCGCCTCCAACTCGTCATAGGCCTGCACGGCCTCACGCCCCAGGCCTACCCACAGGCCCAGGAAGGCCAGCGGCCCCACTTTTTCTGCCGCGAGGGGAATCTCGATCTTTTCGATCCGGACAGGAGAATCGAGTATGTTCAGGGTATTGGCCGGGCTCAGCTGCAGATCGGCCAATGGCACCCATGCCGTGTCGCGGGGGTTCTCCGCCCCACGCACATTCGCAAAGAAGGTCGTGTCGAAGATCTGGTACTGGGTATCCCGGGTCACCGCCGGGTACCTCACCAGTTCGACCATGGCAAACTTTTTTTGGAAAAACACCCACTTCTTGCTGCGGACCTTCAACTCGAGCGCACCCGTATCGCGCAAGACGATGGTGTCCTGCAGGTTCAAATAGACCGATCGCAGTTCCTTTCCATTTTGCGACAGCACGATATCCTTGAGCTCTTTCATTCCCTCGGGCTGTACGGAAACGATCAGCGTATCGTACTTTTCGAGGCGGGGGAAGGAAAGGGTGGTTCCTTTCGACCGGATCCGGTGGATCCCTCTCGGGTCGAGCTTCTCCGGAACACTGGCAGGAAGGACGATCCGGGTCACGCATCGCCGGTGGTGGATCCCTTCGCTATCGGTATACTTGAAATACCGGACGGTCGAATCGACGACGATCGGGGCCTGCGACCGAACCGGGCCGACAAAAAAGACCACACCGACGATCAAGGGGAGGATTTTCATCAGAGCGAAATAGGGTTTATCACGTGTTCTTTACAGCCTGTCGTCGCTCTCCGGCAGGGGAGCCGCCGGCGAGGCCTAGAGACCGGCGGCCTTCTTTCCGAGGCGATCGGCCTCTCTTTCGAAATGCGGGTTGTCATTGACCGGCAATCCGGCAGCTTCCGTGGTGGGTTTGACGATACCCTTGCGTTGTTGGACGACGTGGGCAAGCTCGTGCCCCAACAGCTCCTGCCCGCTTCTGGTGTCGGGCTTGAACTGTCCCGGAGCGAAATGTACCTGATTGCCCTGGGTAAAGGCCAGGGCGCCGACCTGCGGCGCTTTCTGCGAGTTGGCGTGGATCTTCACGTCGGAAAAATCGGAGTTCATGGCCGTTTCCATCTTGGCCTGCACTTCGGTGGACATCCCGTCGTTTTGCCGCTGCACTACCCCACCCTGGGCAGAAGCCGTCCCGGCGAACTTGCCCTGCAACAATTCCTCTTCTTCCGGGCCGCTCATGCGTTGGATCGCACGCACCAGCTTTCCCTGCACGACCGCTGCGGAGCGCTGATCGGCAAAGAGCGGGCTGCCCGAGCGTGCGCCTTTCTTTTTTTGACCGACGACCACGGCATTGGCTCGACTGCTGGTCTGTTTCGCGGAGGAGGCAGGGGTTTTCATAGGAGCTGTTTTCAAGTATTCGGAAATGACCCAAAGTAAATGTACAAAAAATTTCCGTGCAAGGCAGCAGCACCCTCTACTTTTGCCGCAGGGCAGAGCGCGCGCCTTTGAGAATCGCGTTTTTTGCCTTACCTTGAAACACCGTTGTTCTTCCGGGTTTGCAAAGTTCTCCGGAGGAAGGCGGTCAGCTCCGACTTACCCAATCAGCACCAAACGCCTAGCAAACCCGCCTACATGGAAAAGAGCACGCCCAAATACGCCGACTTTTTCCAGCAGTTGCCGAATAAGTTCTATTTCCAGCGCAACGAATTGACGGAAGACCTGAGTTGGAAACTTCGCAATACGGAGTTCCTCGCGGTGCTTGGCAAGCCCGGCGCCGGAAAATCCTCGCTGGTCAAGGAGGAATTGGTCAAGTCGCTCACCGGCGGAAAGAAGGTTGCCGGCCGATTCGGCACGACCTGGCGGATCAGCAAGACCTACACCCACCGCAATCCGATCGACAACCTGGCCGGCGCGATCTTTTCCCAGCTGCGCAACAGGGATCCCCAGTTTCTCAACAAGATCCGCCACACCCTGCGCTCCGGAAGTTCCGGCCTCGTGGAGGTGTACCAGCAGTATATCGCGCCGGAGGTGGCCGGCGACGATGGCTACAACTTGCTGATCGTCATCGATCAGGTGGAGGACATCTTTCGCTACAAGAAATTCGAGGACAGCATCGGAGAGGAAGCAGGAGCGCTGGAAGACGTGCTCTTTTTCAATTTGTTGCTCAATGCCGTCCAGGAAAAGATCGGCATCTATTTCCTGCTGATCATCGATATCAAGTACCTCGATCTATTTACGAAGTATCGCGGGTTGAGCGAACTGATCAATGAAAACCGATTCTACATCCCCTCGATCGGTTTTCAGGAACTCGACGACCAGATCCCCGACCTCCCATTGCCCCTGGTACAGCTGATCCGGCGCGATTGCGAGCAACTGTTTCGTCAAAACGACCCTTTCGCCGTGGCCAAGATCCGCATGGGCCTGTACCTGCTGTCGCAAGAATTCGACGATCGGACGGGCGCCGACCAGCCGGAGCCGGACCTGCTCGATTTCTACCGGAATGACCTGAAGGGGATCGGAGGGGCCATGAACTCCTTCGCCGAGTCGATCTTCGCGAACCTGCACGAGACGGAGCAACTTCTCTGCGAACGCATGTTCAAGGCCATCAGTCTGTACAACACGGCCGACGACGGTCTGGCCCTCCGCAAGCCCATGCTGGGAAAAACCCTTTTTCCGGTTTGCACCCGCGATCTGCAGCCTGCCCTCCCCTTGCCTCAGCACGGCAATCCTCCGACCGCTGCCGAAGCGACCGTCCTGGAGTATTACGATCTCGATCAGCTGATCAAGAAATTCAATACGGGCGTATTCAGAGTGATCAACAAGATCACGCCGGGACGGTGGGACGTGGTCGACGGCGATCTTTCCGATCAAACCATCGTCGATCTGGCCGACCGGGCCCTGATCAACAACTGGATCCGGATGCGGGCCTGGATCTTCCTGGAAACCCGCAACGCCAGCATCTATCTGAATCTGGTCGAAGACAGCCTGCACTACTACAAGGATCAAGGGACCACCCTGCCGGCCGGTGCGGATCAGGAATCACAGCTCACCCCGTCGCGAAGCAAGTTCTGGAGCACGCAGAGCCTGGAAACGATCGTGCGCCAGCCCCGGCGACTGCTGACCCGCCTCCTTTCCCGCCGGTATTATGAGACGGAGAAATTGCTGGCCGAGATCGAAAGCCGCCCCAAGACCGGCCTGTATGAAGAAGGGAAGTTGGAAAGCACGCGGGAATTCTGGCTCACGACCAATCCGAATGCCGCCTGGGCAAGCCAATACTATCCGCTGCAGTTGCAATCGATCAAGGCAGAAAGGCCCCCTGAAGATGCCGAGAAGATCGAACGGGTCGCCAGGCAATTCCCCTCGAGCCTGCAGATGGCCTACAGCTTTCTGCGCAGCAGCGTCGAGCAAAGCATTGAGCTCAGCAATCTGAAAAAGGCCTTGCAGGAAGCCCGCCTGCGGTTTTTCAAGAACCTCAACATCCTGATCGGGATCGTGCTCGTGATCGCCGTGGCCTTCGCCATCTGGGCCTTCATCGAAAAGAACGCCGCAAACCGGATGCGCACCCACCTGGAACTGCACAATTTCATCAATGTGCTCAGTCAAACCCAGATCATCTTCGACAACCCCCGGGATCCGACCAAAAAGGATAACATTACCTTCAACCAGCTGAAGGATACCATCATCCTCGATCGCAAGGTCAAAGACAATGCCGACGTACTGGACCTGTTGGAGAAATATCGTTTCCTCGACCTGCCCGGCGACAGCCTGCACCTGTCAGCTGCCTTCAAAACCAAATACCGGGCCCTGTCCGAGCGCTCGATCATGGCGATCTGGAGCTTGTACGAAGTGCTGAAAACCAACATAAATCGCAAGGACTCCATCCTTTCCCGCGTCGAAGAAATGTTGCAGATCGGTTCGGAGACCCAGCCGAACATCTACTCGTCCAAGGAATACCCCGATTCCTTCTTCCAGTATCCTTATCTCTACCACGCCCTGCAAGAGCATCTCGATACGATCGACAACAAGGATTACTTCCTGCAACATTCTTCCTTCGTATCGACCTTCTCTTCCAACCCGCAGAATGAAGACCAGTTCGCCTTCGGCGACGTCAACGGAAACATCGTGGTGCATTACAGTCCGGACGTAGAAGACGACAAGCCGCTTTCGCTGATCAGCCCGGACAAGGGCATTGCCGTTTTGAACTATTCGACCGACGGCGAACGTCTCTATGCCGGCACCAACGACGGCAAGCTGTACCGCTACGACGATCTGCTGCACTATTTCCCCGGCATTCCCATCCCCTCGCCGATCGATATTTTCACCGCCGACGACCGGATCGTCTTCATCGGCAACACGCACGATCCTAAACTGCTGGTGGTAGCCACCCAATTCGCCGTCACCCTGTTGGCCGAGCGCCCTTCCGGAGAGCTCCAGCCCGTCGACCGTTACCCCATCGCCGGCGAACTACCGATCTTGCGTTGTGCGGCAGCTGCCAACCACGGCGGCAATCTGTACTTCTTCGGTGGGAAAGACCGAACGCTGGTCTTCCGCCTGTCCGATCGCCGCCGGATCCAGCTTTTCAAAACGTTCGAACATCCCGGGATCACCATCACGGCCATCGGCCTGAGCGACGAGCATGCGCGGACCATCGACAACGAAGTGGTGGCCGCGATCGCCCTGGGCAGCGAGAGCGGGGTGGTCTGGATCGAACGCCTGGAACAGTTCCTCGCCCGGGAGCCGGCCGTATTGAAAGCGGCCGATGGGGTCGACTATCACGAATCGGCCGTCTCGAGCCTGCTGTTCAACCACGCCTTCCCCCAAATGGCCTCGGCCAGCCTCGACGGCAGCATCCGCCTGTGGAATTTGCGCTTCATGAATACGGGCTTCGACAACGTGCGACTGGAAGACAAGAAACAAGGGGTGTGGAACCTTTGCTATATTAACGCAGACCAGCTGGTCGCAACCGAAAACTCCAACATCAAGATCTGGAGCACCAATATCCTGCAACTCATGAAAGCGCTGAAATTGGAAGAAGCCAAGTACCGGAACGAATGACATGGCCCTGAGTAAGATACCCACCGATCACTTCCTGGCCGAACTCGGCCATGCCCGGCGATCTGTCAAGGCCTTCATCCCGGCGATCGCGGGGCTGCGCCTTTTCCTCCTGCTACTGGAACTGGCGAAGAAAGGCGTTCGCGTGGAGATCGTTCTGCCGGCCTCTTTACTCCCAAAACTCGACCTGAAAGAAGCCTACTTTCAAAACCTGCAACGGGCCGGCGGGCGGGCGTTCCTGTTTCCGGACGACCAGCTGCCCCTGCCGGGACCCCGGCAGTTCTTTGCGCTGATCGATGAAGAGGAGGTCCTCTACGAATCGGCCCTCGACCCGGCGGCCCTACACCGCAGCAGACAGGAAACCGATTACCTCCGCTTTCAGCGGTTATACGATCGCCTGCAACCGAACTGCCGGGCGATCACCGCACCTCCTCCTCCCGGCGACGATCCCCGGGACGCATCACCTTCGGCCTCGCGGCGCGCACTCCGACGGCCGCAGCTGCACATCCGCCTGTCGGCCGACCGCCCGGAGGCTCTCCCCGACGAGACGTTCACCCTGGAATGGCACGTACAGGGCGCCGATCGCATCTGGTTCAATCACGGCATCGGCGAGGTGCCCGGAAAGGGGATCAAGCTCGTGGCGATCAAACAGACCACCGAATTCGAACTCACCGCCGAAAACCGGCAGGAGCGGCAGTCGAGAACCCTGACGGTGCGCATCTCGGAAGCGCCCCGCGTCGAATACCGGCTGACCACCACCGATCCGGTCACGGAGGAAGAGATCGCGCTGACCAGCCGCGACGATCTCCCCGACCACTACGCCATCATCGAGGGTCAGGTGCTTCGCCTGTCCTGGAGATCCTTCAACGCCCAGTCGCTCGAGATCGACGGGATCGGGCCGGTAGAACTGAGCGGGTTCCGGATACTCGTTCCCGAAAAACTCACCGCATTCACCTTCCAGGCCAGAGGAGAAAAAGGCACAGCCGTGCGCACGGTGGTCGTCAATGTCTTCCCGATTCCCCGCATCACGCAATTGTACAGCGCCAAGCCTCCCGAAGTGGAGATCCGCACCTCCGTAGAGTTTTCCGAGCCTTCCATCCCTCTATGGTTGGATATCCCGGAAAATCAGGATAAATTAAAGGCGGCATCCGCTCTCCCGGACGGCGCGCGGCCGGAAAGGGGGATCTGGGGCCTGCTAAAGCGACTCTTTACCGGAAAGGGATCCTCGCCTTGAATCCTTCATAAACCTCCTGCATGGAAGCTGATCAAGCCGGGCCCACGCGTGCGAGGCCCATTCGCGATTTTCTGTGGTTTTGCTCCGGCGTCAACTCCCGGATCCTTGCTCAATGCCCGGGCGCTGAGCACAACAAGTACGCGGGGATCGGAGCGACCGTGCTATTCACCGGTCTGCTGGCTTCTTTTTCGGGCGGATATGCGCTTTTCACGGTCTTCCAATCGCTTCCATTAGCCCTATTATTCGGCATTTTCTGGGGCCTGCTGATCTTCAACCTGGACCGCTTCATTGTTTCGACCATTCGAAAGGACGGCAACCTGCAGCGACAGTTGAGCATGGCCCTTCCTCGCTTTCTGCTGGCCATCGTACTGGCTGTGGTGATCTCCAAACCGATCGAACTCCGGATCTTCGAGTCGGAGATCCTGGAGATCCTGCAAGACCGAAGACTGGAGCGCCTGGAACTCGCCGAGCAGAAGTTCCAGGCCAAATTTTCCGAAAAAGAGGCGGCGATCACCGCCCTGAAGAGCGAGATCGAGGCAAAGTTCCAGATCCGCGAGAAGGACTACCAGGACTACAAGTGCGAATGCGACGGCACTTGCGGAACCGGCAGGATAGGCAGAGGGTCGGAATGCCAGCGCAAGGAGGCAAAATACCTGCAATCCAACCGCGAGTATCAGGAGATCAAAGAAGACAACCAGACCAGGATCGCCAGTCTACAGGCAGACCTGCTCGGCCTGGAAACGGAACTATCTCGGGCCAAGTCTCAACTCGAAAGCACCTTCTCCTACGGCCTGGTGGCTCGTTTGTCGGCCTCCTCGGAACTTCCGCCAGGGCCCAGCATTTTTATCATGCTGCTCATCCTACTCGTCGAGATATCCCCCTTACTGGCGAAGATCCTCTCGTCGCGAGGCCCCTACGACGAGATCATGCACAAGATCGAACAACGGTTCTATCTGGACCAATTGGAGGAGATCAACCAACGGAAACTGGAGCTCAATCAAAAATTCGATATGAGTACGAGCATCCACGAGGCCCAGGTACAACACGAACTCAAGCGACGCAAGGAAACTCTGCGGGCGATCACCGATGCTCAGTTAGCGCTCATCAAGGAACAGATCGAAGAGTGGCTGCAGACGGAAAAAGAGAATCTGCGCAAGCAAAAAGGCAAGAAGTAGCCCCTTCCGCTTCCTCACTCCCTCAACTGATTCAGAATGCCCGCCAGGTCGAGCTCCTGCCAGGAGCGAAAGATCTTGCCGTCTTTCATCTCATAGAGCACGATGCCGGTGGAGACGAACTCCTTGCCCGTGGCCGGGATGCCGAACATGTCGCCCAAATGCCGGGCGTTGACCTCGTAGCGGATGGTGACATGCGTTTCATCGGCCGTGAGGTGGGTGATGGTGAAGTGCGCATCGGGGAAGGCGTGGCGGTAGCTCTTCACGAGTTCGCGCATGCCTTCGATGCCCGGCAACTGGTCGGGGCGCAGTGGATTCCCGTCTTGCCAATCGGGCGAGAAGCAACGGTCGAGCAGCTCTTCGTTGCGGTTGTGGTTCCAGCCCTCTTCGAACCAGACCCGTACGGTTTCCTTGTTCACTTCGGCTTGCTTCATTTTCTTCGCGGGGGCGCATTGCGCCAATAGCAAGGGGGCTGCCAGCAGCAGGAGAGGGTATCGGTTTTTCATAATATGCTGGTTTTGGTGTTGGGTATGTTGGAAATTACGGAAATTTTGGGAATACCCCGTTAAGACCCGGCGTTTTTGAAGAAACTCCATACCTTAGATCTATACCGACAAGTCATGAAACGTCTGATCGTTCTCCTACTCTTTGCCCTTCCTCAATTGCTCGCTGCCCAGGCCTGTCTGCCCGACGGCATCACCATCGCCAACCAGGCCGTACTCGACGCCTTCGCGACCAGCTATCCCGGCTGTTCGATCATTGAAGGAGATGTGGTGATCGAAGGTCCGCTGATCACCGACCTGAGCGGTTTGTCGCAGGTCGTCGCCGTGGAAGGGTATCTGGGCATCAATCTGACCACGCAGCTGACCGACCTGTCAGGGCTCGAAAACCTGGAGACGATCGGAGGAGGCCTGTTCATTCAGATCAATACCGGTCTGCAAAGCCTGACCGGACTGGAACAGATCGATTCACTCGGAGGCACCCTGTACATTGTCATCAACGACCAATTGAGCAGTCTGGACGGATTGAACAACCTTCAGGTCATCGAAGGTACCTTCAACCTCTA
>JAGQXA010000365.1 GCA_020436865.1 Saprospiraceae bacterium
CTTCTGACCATGGTCGCCGGAAAGGTCAGGTACCATCAGGGCGAATGGAACCTGCCGGAAGAATAGTCCGGAATGCTACGGCCGGGCGATCACCACTTTCTCCCGGTACCAACGACCTTCCCATTCGAACATCAGGTGATACATGCCGGCCGGCATCGCCGACAGGTCGATCCGATGTCCGTCGATACGCGGCGCGGCGATCAGGCGTCCAGACTGGTCGTACAAAAAGGCCTGCCGCACGGCCTCGCCTTCGAGGCCGGCCAGTTCCACCCAATCGACGGCCGGATTCGGATAGACCAGCCACGGACTGTCCTGCACGGGCGCAGAGAACACCCCCGTTTCTTCCGACACCACATGTACCGTTTCATTGGTGATGACCGGCGCATTGTAGTCGAAGAAAATGGCAGCGCTGTTGGGGATCTGCGTGCCGACCGGCAGCCCTGGTCGCGGGCGGATCGAGAAGGTCACAAAACCCTGGCTGCCTTCCAGATTAGTGGTGCTATCGGGCAGATAGATATTCTCGAAGGTGAACACCAGCACGTTATTCCCCTCGAACTCCACCAGCATGTCGTGGCTGGACGAACCCGGGCGAATGGTCTCCACGTCGAGGTTGGCGTCGAGCGTATCTTTCACCACGACGGTGAAGGCCGTATCCGTGCCTGTATTCTGAAAGCGGATCTGGTAGTCGATCACCGAATCCTGCGGAAAATAGATGGCCCCGCCGAATTGATCCTCGCCCGTGAAGCTGGTCTTGTCGTTCGGATCGAAAGAGCCGACCACGGTCTGGCTCCAGTTGATCTGGTTATTATAGGGAAAAACATCGTTGCTGACGGGCGTCACTGCGGCGGAGCCCGGCAATTGGGCGCCGAGGGCCACACCCGCGGGGAGGCTCAGCTTGAACGACACCGCCTGACAGGCGCCGGAGGGCATATCCGGGAAAAACCAGGTAGCAGTCTGGCTATCGGGATCGTAGGTCAGAGCCGATGCACCGAGGCTAACGTCTTCCAACTCCGGAGCATGTACAAATGTCAGGGTGGCGGAGGCCGGTTGCTCGCCCAAATTACAAACCGTCAAGGTGTACGACACCTCGAAGCCGGGCCGGGCCGGGCCGGTGCTCAGATTTACGCAAAGGTTTTCGAAGGGATCCTTTGTCAGAAAGAAGTCGTTGCCGGCCGATACCGAACCGGGGTCGGGCAGGCTGACATCGATCGTACCGCCTGCCGGACACAGCAGGGTATAGACGTCTTCATCGATCAGTTCGACCGTATAGTCGCCTGATTCGGCGATAAACTCGTATTGCCCGTTCTGGTCGGCGTAGGTATACACATCGTCGGGCAGAAGATGCAGCATGATGCATTCGATCGGCACGGTAAAGCTGTCGTCGGCGCAATCCTGATTGAAGGAGTCGTTGAAGACCGTTCCCTGCACCACGACCTTGCACGACAGGTCCTCGTCGATGTAGAAATTCTCATGCGTGCTGCATTCGTCGGCCGTGACGGTCACCGAATACCAGCCTTCCGCAAGATTTTCAGCGCTGAGGCCAGTTTGGCCGTCGCTCCACAGCACGGTGGTCGGAGGAGTGCCGGGCAGCAACAACACGGTCGCGCCGCCATCGGCCCCGTCGCAACTGGCCGGTTGCAGATCGAGGTCGACGAGCAGTCCGGTCGACAGTTCTACTTCCACTTCATCGGTGGCAGAACACCCGTTCGAAGTATCGGTCACCGTCAATTGGTAAGTTCCGGAGCCTCCGATCTCGGGATTGATCGTTTGGTCGTTGTTGAAGATCGTTCCATTACCCGCAATGACTGCCCACTGATAGATGAAGTTCGGTCCCGCGCTCGAGCCGCTGCCATCGAGCACATAGGTGGGAATGCTGCATTGCAGTACGACGTCTTCTCCCGCATCGGCGATCGGTGCGTCGAGATTATTGAGCACGATGACCTCGTCGGTCGCCACACAGCCGCTGAGTTGGCTGGTCACCGTGAGCTGATAGGTTCCGATGCTGCCGGCCAAAGCGGTCGGCTGGTCCCAGCCCGACAGGATCAGTCCGTCAGGAGTAACCCATTCATATTCGAGATAGGCGCC
>JAGQXA010000366.1 GCA_020436865.1 Saprospiraceae bacterium
ACGCAGCCGGCGATGGCTACGTAGCACTCGTTCTCTACAGCCCGTGCCTGGGCGCAATGACGCACGCGGTGGTAGCCGTTTTGTGTATCGGTCAGAAAGGGCACGAAGAGGATGTCCATGCCCTGGTCGGCGTAGATGCGGGCCAGTTCGGGAAACTCGACGTCATAGCAGATCAGGATACCGACGCGGCCGCTGTCGGTGTCGAACACCTTGAGCCGGTCGCCGCCGACCATGCCCCAATCGTGCGTTTCGGAGGGGGTGGGGTGGATCTTCTCGAACTGCTCCCAGGTGCCGTCGCGACGGCATAGGTAACTGATGTTGTAGAGGCGCTCGTCGCGCAAATAGGGCATGCTGCCCGTGATGATGTTGACGTTATAGGCAATGGCAAACTCCAGCATCTTCTGCCGCAGTGGTTCGGTATAGCTGGCCAGCTCGCGGATGGCGTTGGCCGGCCCCAGATGGTTGTGCTTTTCCATCAACGGGGCATTGAACAGCTCGGGAAACAGGATGAAATCGGATTGGTAGTCGCTGACGGCGTCGATGAAGTACTCCATTTGTTCCACGAGCGACTCGAAGCTCGGGAAGCGGCGCATCTGCCACTGTACCAGCCCGATCCGCACGACCGTCTTGGGCGCGTTGATCAGCTGTTCTTTCTCCTGGAAGTACACATTGCTCCATTCGAGCAAGGTGGCGTAGTCTTTCGAATCCTTATCGCCCGGCAGGTAATTTTTGAGGATGCGTCGTACGTAGAAGTCGTTGCTCAGCTGGAAATTGAGAATGGGGTCGTGGATCTCCTTGAGTTTAACTTTTTCGATGTATTCGCGAGGGGTCATTTCTCCCGCGTACTTGCCGTAACTGGGAATGCGTCCGCCGGCCATGATCGACCGCAGATTCAGGTTTTCGCAGAGCTCTTTCCGTGCATCGTAAAGACGGCGTCCGAGCCGCATGCCGCGGTAACGGGGGTGAATGAACACGTCGATGCCATAGAGCACGTCGCCGTCGGGATCGTGCGTGTCGAAGGTGTCGTTGCCGGTGATCTGCGCATAGGTATGGCGATCGCCGAACTTCTTGTAGTCGACGATGATCGCCAGGGCTGCCCCCACCACCGTACCGTTGACGACCACGCACAACTGCCCTTCCGGAAAGAGCTTCAGCAAGTTCTTGATCTGGGAGGGCTCCCAGAAGGGCTCGGCCAGGTTCTTGTAGGATTCGATACTGGCCGTTTTTAGTTCGAGGTAGTCTTCGTACCGCAGGTTGCGCAGCTCGATGACCGTTTCTTGCTGCACCTTGGATTTTTCCGTCATTTTAGATCGCTATTCAGTTGAGAGGATTTCCGACAGGACACTATAATAAAAAGATTTTGGCGCAATTGGGTTCAATCGTTATCGCAGGAACTTGCTGACAGCCTGCCCGATCCCGTCGGAAAGGTGCAACAGATACAGCCCCGGCGGCAGATCGACCCACACTTCCGTCTTGAAGAAACCGGCCAATGGCGGCAAGGCCTGCTGCGCGAGTACGCGGCCGTTCAGGTCTACTACCCGCAACTGCAGTTCGCGGTTGCGCGCCGACTGATAAGCCACCTCCAACAGGTTGCCGTCGAGGTTCGTCTGCAGGATCGACAACTTCGGCTCAACGTCCAGTTCGATCACGATCACCTCCGAATAGGTATGGGCGCCGTCGAAATCGGTTTGCTTCAGGCGATAATACCACTTGCCGCCGCCGATCGGGCCCGGGCGGTCGACATATTTGTACTGCCTTTCCTCGAAAGAATCGCCCGCGCCGGGCACGTCTGCAACAAACTGAAAATCAAGTCCGTCGCCAGATCGTTCGAGCGTGAAGAAAGCATTGTCGGTTTCGCTGGCGGTGGCCCACGAAAGGACGATGTCTTCTTCCTCGACCCTTCCGGCAAAATAGAGCAGTTCGACCGGCAGGTTGAGTCCGCAGGGCATGGTCACCAGCGTGCCGCACGGATTACTGATCTTGCAGCTAAAAGCCACGCCCTCGTACAGGTCGGCATTATACACCTTCAGCCGCGAGATCTGATCGCCGATGAAGAGGTCGAAGTCGCCGCCGTTGGCGATCGGCACGCCGTCGGCGCACCAGACAAAGCTCAGGCCCATGCTTTGCGGATCGAGAGCCCGAACGTTGATGCGGATCTCGCCGGGCGGGTTGGTGCATTCGAGGCTGAACAAGACGGGCGCAGCGCCGGTGACCACATCGAACAGGGTGTCGCTGCCCATCCCACACTGATTGCTGACGCCCACCCAATAGTTGCCGGTGTTGTCGACTATGGCAACGGGCGTCGTATCGCCGGTATTCCACGAATAGCTGTTTTCGAGGGCGCCGTTGGTAATGTTGGCCGTCAAGGCCAGGTCGTTGCCGTCGCAGATATAGCCGGTATCGGGCGTGATCTCGACCTGCGGAGCGAAATTGGCGAACACTTCCACGGTGTCGGAGCTGATCCCGCAGTCGTTGCCGATGTCGACGATGTAGATGCCGCCGGTCTGGACGTCGATCGAGGCGGTGGTCTCCAGCGTATTCCAGGAAATATCGGTGTCGCTGGCGCCGGCCAGATCGACGGCCGTCAACGTGCTCGTTTGGCCGTCGCAAATGGTGGTCAGCGTGGCCGTGATCGCGGCCTCGGGCAGGTCGCCGGCGGTGATCTCCTGTTCGGCGCTATCAGACCCGCAGAAGTTGGAAACGACGACGGAGTAGGTATCCGGCGTCGTGGCCGTGATCGTGCTCGACGAGGCCCCCGTATTCCAGGCATAGCTGAGGCCGCCGGCCGAATTGCCGAGCACCGCCTCCAGGCTCACAGTGACGCCGTTGCAGATCGCGGTGTCGGAGGCCGCGATCGTCACGGAGGGAGTGAGATCTTCGGGCAAGACCACTTCGGCCGCATCGGCGCCACAGGCGTTGGAAACCATGACGCTGTACGTTCCGCCCATGCCGGCTTCGATCGAGGAGCCGGTAGCGCCGGTGTTCCACAGGAACTCCACCTCGGTCGCAGCGCCGAGCAGGTTGGCCGTCAGGTCGACCGGCACGCCATCACAGATCGCGCCGGCGGAAGCCAGTAACTCCAGGGTGGGGGTTTCGTTCGTTTCGAGCAGTTGACCGGCCATGGCCGAGCCGCATTCGTTCGAAACGGTTACGGAGTAGGTTCCGGCGGCCGACACTTCGATCGAGGGCGTCGACTGTCCGCCGGGCGCCCAGGAATAGCTCAGTCCGGTCGCGCCGTTGGTCGAAAGAGCCGTCAGGGTAGCGGTGGCGCCGTCGCAGAGCAGTGCGGCTTCGGCGTCGAGTAATGGGGCCGGGGTTTCGTTCGCCGCGATCGGGAGGTTGTCGTTGTCGTTACCGCAGGCGTTGGCCACCTGCACGGCGTACAGACCGGGTTCCGTTACCTCGATCGAGGGCGTCGACTGCCCGCCAGGCGACCATAGGTAATTGACGCCTGTGGCGTCGTTGGTGATCTCGGCCGTCAGTTCGACCGGGGCGCCGTCGCAGATCAGGGTTCCGGTAGGTACGATCTCGACCGTGGGCGCGCCGCCTGCCGAGACGTTGAGGTTGAAAGAAACCGTGACCGGCGGATCGCCGCAGCCACTGCACGAGAGGAGCAGGTCGACCGTGTACAGGCCGGATGCGCCGGCGCCGGCTGTAGCCAGGATGGAAATGTTCAGGGAGGCGTCGTCGGCAACCGTTCCGGAAAGCGGACTGATCGGGCTGAGCACAAGGTCGGCCGACGAGCTGCTAACCGAATAATTCGTCGGCTGCCCGTTGTCGACGAGCGGACTGCCGGAATCGGTGATCAGAAAAGCGAGGTTTCTGGAAGCGCCCTGGCAGATCGGAAGGGGGTCCGGGAAGGCCGGAACCTTGGTGGCGCTGTAATCTTGCGCACTTGCCAGTGTTGCCCCCGCCAGCAGGCAGAGGAGGGGTATCGATCGCGTCATGGGATGAATGTAGATTGAGGTTACGGAGGCAAAGTTACAGGCATTTTCCAGCTAATTCAACGCGGAGAAGGGAGAATTTACACTTCTGACGCCCGTTTGACGCCGCCTTCCGGAAAAAATGCCCAAAGAGGTAACTATTTGTCCGGCAAGGCTGTTTATTGAAAAGTCCGACCAAAAGAATCGCCTTTCCAAATAGTCCTTCTAATATCCTTATGGCACAGCGAAGAAAGAACGCAGACGAGCCGCTGCCGAAGCTCTCCCGCGAGAAACTGAGGGAGGCCATGCAGATCTTCAGATTTATCCGTCCATACCGCTGGTCTCTATTCCTGGGGCTGCTGCTCCTGTTCCTGTCCAGCCTCGTGTTCATGGTATTCCCCTATCTGGCCGGTCTGATGGTCGACGTGGCCCAGGGTAAGGCGGAATGGGGCTTGACCCTGGGCGACCTCGGGCTGGTCTTGTTGGGAATTCTGATCATACAAGGCTCGTTTTCTTATGCCCGGGTCATGCTGTTCGCCCGGGTCAGTGAAAAAGGCATAGCCGACGTTCGCCGGGCCGTCTACGACAAGATGATCTCCCTGCCGGTGGTGTTCTTTGAAAAGAGCCGGGTCGGCGAACTGGTCAGTCGCCTGACGGCCGACGTGGAAAAGCTCTACAGCGCCTTTTCGATCACCCTGGCCGAATTTCTCCGGCAGGTGATCATTCTGGTGGCCGGCATCATCTTTCTGGGCATCACGACGCCCGAACTGGCTCTGATCATGCTGGCTACCTTCCCGGTGGTCGTCATTTCGGCCATGTTCTTTGGCCGCTATATCCGCAAATTGTCGAAGAAGCGTCAGGAGGAACTGGCCAATTCCAACACCATCGTTAGCGAAACGATGCAGACCATCCAAACGGTCAAGGCCTTTACCAACGAGTGGTTCGAGTCGCGCCGCTACGGCAGCTCGATCGATAAGGTCGTGCGGTTTGCCATGCAGTATGCCCGCGGCCGGGCCATTTTTGCCGCTTTTATCATCGTCATCCTCTTCGGGGCCCTGTTCTTTATCATCTGGCAGGGCGCCAATCTGCTGCAGCGCGGCGATATCACGGCCGGCGATCTGATCGCCTTTGTGTCGTACACGGCGATCATCGGCGGGGCCATCGCCGGTTTGGGCAACTTCTATACCGAACTGCTCGGCGCCATCGGTGCGACCGAGCGCGTGCGCGACATTCTCAAGCAGGAAGACGAGGTCGAGGTAAGGAAAAGCGAAAGCGCTCCGGGCTTGTCCATTCTGGGCGACATCCGGTATGAGGACGTCCATTTTCACTATCCCACCCGCGAAGACGTCGAGGTGCTGAAGGGGATCTCCTTCTCCGTGAAGGCCGGACAAAAAGTGGCCCTGGTCGGTTCGAGCGGAGCGGGCAAATCGACCATCGTGCAGTTGCTTCTGCGGTTCTACGACCTGCAGGGAGGCGACATCCTCGTCGACGGCCGCAGCATCCGCGAGTTCGATATCTCGGCTTACCGCCGGCATATTGCCGTTGTGCCGCAGGAAGTGCTGCTCTTTGGCGGCACCATCCGCGAGAATATCCTCTATGGCAGGCCCGATGCCACCGAAGAAGAGGTCATCGAAGCAGCCCGGCAGGCCAACGCACTCGACTTTATCCGGTCGTTCCCCGACGGACTCGAGACCCTGGTCGGCGAGCGAGGAGTAAAGCTGTCGGGCGGCCAACGCCAGCGCATTGCCATCGCCCGCGCGATCCTGAAAGACCCCGCCATCCTGCTGCTCGACGAAGCGACCTCCTCCCTCGACGCCGAATCGGAGAAAGTAGTGCAGGATGCCCTCAATACCCTGATGGAGGGCCGCACCTCGATCATCATCGCCCACCGCCTGGCGACCATCCGCGAGGTCGATTGCATCTACGTGATCGATCAGGGGCGCGTGATCGAGCAAGGCACGCACGAGCAACTGTCGCTTCTGGAAAACGGCATGTACAACAACCTGGCGCGCCTGCAGTTCGAGGGAGCGATCGGTAACTGAGATAAAAGATGAAAGACCGTCTTCTTCTTTCATCTTTCCTCTTTTATCTTTCCTCTTTTATCTTTCTACTAAAAAGAGATGATTCCCACTCCTGATACCGGCGGCAATCGCCTGCGGCTCGAACCGCGGGAATATGCCATTTACGGCGGGCTCGGCCTGTTGCTGATTGGCCTGATCGTATTGTACATCCTCGAATTCGATCACTTCAACCGAACCTTCGAGCCCGGCAGGATGCTGGGCGCTTCGGCAATCGTGGGGGCGCTCCTGGGAGCGCTGCTGGCCTACCGGCTCAGCAGAGGCGCCAAGGAGATGATCGAACGGGTGCAGATCTATGTCTTTTGCATCGCACTTTGCGCTATCTTCGCCCCATTGCTGGGGAGCCTGAGTAATCGTCTGCTGAGCTTTCATCCCGCCCGGGAGGAGCCCTTTATCTTCTTCCAGCAGAAGCCCTTTGCCGAAAAACCCTTCGGCGTACTACAGGGCGAGGAAGTGAAGGCCGACGGCTACTACCTGTTCTTTTTCCGGGAAGGAAAACTGGAACGGATCAAAGTAAAGGATCCCCTGTCCGGATCGCCCCGGCAAGGCGATACGATCTACCTGCCCGTTCGCCGCGGCTTGTGGGGTGTGGAGTGGGTGGCCGAACAACCGTAATTTTACCGATGCAGATCGAAACCGACGTTTCTCTTCAGCCCTACAATACCTTCGGCATCGCGTCGAGGGCTGCGCATTTTGGAAAGGCCCACACCCTCGACGATATCCGCCAGGCGGCAGAGGCGAGCCGACCCCTGTTTATTCTCGGCGGGGGGAGCAACCTCCTCCTGCGCTCCGACCTGCCCGGCCTGGTCGTGCAAAATTGCCTGTCCGGCCGGGAAGTGGTGGAAGAAGACGCCGCTTCGGTACTGATCGCCGCCGGGGCCGGGGAGGTCTGGCATGAACTGGTGCAGTGGACGATCGACCGCGGCTGGGGCGGCCTGGAAAACCTCTCCCTCATTCCCGGTTCGGTCGGCGCCGCTCCCATTCAGAACATCGGCGCCTACGGCGTCGAATTGGCCGACGTCTTCGAACGGCTGGAGGCCATCGATCTGGCCACGGGCCGACTCGAGACCTTCTCGCTGTCCGACTGCCGTTTCGGCTACCGCGACAGCGCCTTCAAGAACGCCTGGAAGGGAAAGTTCTGCATCACCCGGGTCTTCCTGCGGTTGCAGAAGGCTCCGGAACTGCGCCTCGCCTACGGCGCCATTCGCGACACCCTGGCCGAAATGGGCGTGAGCGTGCCCGGCATCCGCGACGTGAGCGAGGCCGTTATCCGCATTCGCCGCAGCAAATTGCCCGATCCGGCAGTGATCGGCAATTCCGGGAGCTTTTTCAAGAACCCGGAATTGCCCGCCTCCCGGTTTCTGGACCTGCA